>JAIRLT010000180.1 GCA_031259225.1 Prevotellaceae bacterium | reverse complement strand
CATTTTTTTGAAAAGGGCGGAAAACATGCGGAAGCGAAGCCTTTCGGTCAGCATGGCGCGGAAATCGGGTGGTCGCTTGGCGGCGAGCGTCCGGCGCGCTGGCAAGACCTGTCGCACTCAAGCTTCGACACGCACTCGCCGCTAACCTTGTCGTTCGAGAACGACCAGCGCGGGCAACCCCTGTACTTCGCCCTGCGGTGGGAAAACACCCGTGGCGAAAAAGGTTCCTGGAGCGAAATGCAGGAAACGATGGTGCCGTAACAGGCAGTGGGCAGTAGGCAGTGGGCAGTTTAGTTGAAAGTTGAAAATTAGCTGACGCGCCAGTTTAGTTGAAAGTTGAAAATTGAAAGTTGAAAATTAGCCGGCGCGCCAGCCGACTTATGACTTATGACTTACGACTAAAAACTGGGTGCAAAAAAGAACCGCCGGTAAGAAAACAAGCCGGCGGTTTTTTTTGAAATATTTGAATTTTGAAACCTGTAAATTTTCTTTACCTTTGCACTATGGATTTTAATCTTTGCTCGACGTACAGCCCTACGGGCGACCAGCCGGAAGCGATTGCACAGTTGGTACAGGCTTTGCAAAACGGTATTCCGGCTATTACCTTGCTTGGCGTAACCGGTTCGGGAAAAACATTTACGATGGCGAATGTGATAGCCCAATTGCAACGACCGGCATTGGTTTTAAGTCATAATAAAACATTGGCGGCACAATTGTACGGCGAGTTCAAAACATTTTTCCCGGATAATGCCGTGGAATATTTCATTTCTTATTACGACTATTACCAGCCGGAAGCCTATATACCCACAACCGATGTGTATATCGAAAAAGATTTAAGTATTAACGAAGAAATAGAAAAACTGCGGTTGAGCGCTACCTCGTCGTTATTGTCCGGCAGGCGTGATATCATTGTTGTTTCAAGTGTTTCCTGTTTATATGGCATCGGCAATCCCGACGATTTTCATAAAAATGTAGTGTCGTTGCAGAAGGGACAACGGTTGTCGCGCAACAAACTGCTGTATTCGCTGGTGGATGGTTTGTATTCGCGCAGTGAAACGGATTTCAAGTGCGGTACATTCCGCGTAAGGGGCGACACGGTGGATGTACACCTTGCTTACAGCGATTATGCGTACCGGATTATATTCTGGGGCGATGAAATAGAAAAAATAGAAACCTTTGAACCCCTTGGCGGACGCACGGTGGACGCGCCGGACGAAATAACCATATATCCGGCAAATTTGTTTGTTACAACCAAAGAGCGCATGTACCAAGCCATCCGCTACATTCAGGACGATTTGCTCAAACAGTACGATTTCTTTATGGCAATCGGGAAACCGGCGGAAGCTACGCGATTGCGGCAACGGGTGGAATACGATTTGGAAATGATAAAAGAATTGGGCTACTGCCCGGGCATTGAAAATTATTCCCGCTATTTTGACGGTCGTCCTGCCGGCTCGCGCCCGTTCTGTTTACTGGATTATTTCCCCAAAGATTTTATTACGGTCATCGACGAAAGCCACGTAACGCTGCCGCAAGTGCACGCGATGTTCGGCGGCGACCGCTCACGCAAACAAACGCTCGTGGAATACGGTTTCCGCTTGCCCGCCGCTGCAGACAACCGCCCGCTGACGTTTGAAGAGTTTGAGCATCTAACCGGACAAACGGTTTATATGAGCGCCACGCCGGCAAACTATGAATTAAAATGTAGCGAAGGTATTATCGTGGAGCAGTTAATTCGCCCGACAGGCTTGCTCGACCCGGTGATTGAAGTACGACCGTCGCTCAACCAAATCGATGATTTGATGGAAGAAATTGCCAAACGCACGGCTGTTAATGAGCAGGTGTTGGTTACCACGCTCACGAAGCGCATGGCGGAAGAACTGACAAAGTACATGGAAAAACTGCAGATACGTTGCCGCTACATCCATTCCGGCGTGGAGACGATGGATCGCGTGCAAATCATGGACGACTTGCAACGCGGGCTGTTCGACGTGTTGATTGGCGTCAATCTTTTGCGCGAAGGGCTGGACTTGCCGCAAGTATCGCTCGTCGCCATTCTGGACGCCGACAAGGAAGGCTTCCTGCGCTCGGAGCGCTCCTTGACGCAAACCGCAGGGCGCGCAGCGCGCAATATCAACGGGCGTGTGCTCATGTATGCCGATAAAATTACCGATTCCATGCAGCGCACGATGGACGAAACCAACCGCCGGCGCGAAAAACAGTTAAAGTACAACGAAACGCACGGCATAACGCCGCAACAGGCTATCAAGAGCAGCCGTATTACCCTTAAAGATAAAGATACGTCCGGCACGCCGGCTGTTTATGCGTACGATGAAGAAGATAGAAGCCTTGCCGCCGACCCTGTTGTAGCTTATATGAGCCGCGGTCACCTTGAAAAAGCTATTGCCACCGTCAAACAACGGATGGAAGCCGCCGCCAAGGAACTCGACTTTCAATCTGCCGCTGTTTACCGCGATGAAATGTATGCATTGCAAAGGGAATTAGACGGGGCGCGATAAGAAAAAATATTTGGTACCTCTTTTTTTATACATTTTTCATCCTTTGATGTTCTGTTTTCCGCTAAAATATTAGTATCTTTGCAAAAATTAAAAAAATTATGCCTGCTAGTCTTTCTATCATCGGCGATTTATTGGCGCAGTTGTTGCGCGTGCATAATCGTGTTTCCCTGCCGGGTTTAGGCGCTTTCGTTACGGAGTATAGACCTGCTGCTATTATCAAACATGGTAGAGGATTGTTACCTCCCGGGAAAACAGTAACATTCCGTACTTCCGAATTATGGAACGATGGTCTTTTGGAAAAAGAATTTGCAGTCAAATCAATGATTGCTGAGGAAGAAGCTAAAAAGCAAATAGCCCATTTTGTCAGGGAACTGGACACGCTGTTGCGGGAAGGGAAGCGCGTAGAGTTTCCCGATTTCGGTACCATGCGCATTACTGCCGACGGGGATTATTCTTTCAAAAAAGACGATGATGTGAATTTATTACCCGAGTCTTTCGGTCTGTTGGATCTGGATATAGCGCCGCTGCCGCACGAAACACCGCCGGCGGCTCCCGTACCGCCGGCGCCCGTGCTGGCAGGTTTCCCAAAAATAGAACCATTCACGCCGGCGCCGGTTATTACACCGCTAACGCCCCCAACACCGCCTGTGCCGCCAACGCCTCTGGCGCCACCGGTATATCCGGTACCTCCGGCGCCGCTAACGCCCCCGCCGCCAGTACCGCCATTATATCCCCCGCCGCCGGTTCTGCCGGAGGATAAACCGAAACGGAAAAAATGTTGTATCCTCTGCTGGATAATATTGGCGTTGGTGTTACTTGTCAATAGTATGCTTATCATGCGCAGCATATTTGTATTTTATGCACGGGAGGCGGAAATAAAAAATACGCTCCGCACGGCACAACAAACTACGCCGCCAACGCCTAAGGTAAAAAAAGAAACATCCAAACCGGCAACCATTCAAACGCCGGTGGAAACGCCAATACCGGAAAAACCGGTGGCTGCCCCGGTGAAGAAAAAGAACACAACCAAAAATACTGCGCCTGTTCAGGCAAAAAATACAAGGACATCAAAAGCCATGAATTTATATCATATCATGGTAGGCGCCTACGCTAACGAAAGGGAAGCTAAAACAGCCATGCAAAGGTTACAGGAAAGCGCCGGTTGCAGTTGCATACTGGTGAATACCGGCGGGCAACGCCCCTATAAAATAAGCTCGTTCCGCTATACTACACAGCATGAAGCTAACGAAATCCTGTCCGTATTCAAACGTACCGACGCGGAATATGGTAGCGCATGGGTAGAACGGTATTAACTGATTTCCGTTGCTGCGGAACGAAATGCGCCTGCGGTGGAATTTTATACCTTAACTTATATAATGTGAATTTTTATGAAGCTGAAACAACTGTCATGCGCGGCATTGCTTTGCCTGCCCGTATTTATTTCCTGCCGGAATAACGCAGGTACTCCGCAAAATTTTACGCAATATGTCAATCCCTACATCGGTACGGGCGGACATGGGCATGTGTTTCTGGGCGCCAGTGTGCCGTTCGGGCTGGTTCAGTTGGGACCGTCGAACATTCCCCAAACGTGGGACTGGTGTTCGGGATACCATATTTCCGACTCCACGATTATCGGGTTTAGCCACATGCACCTCAGCGGGACGGGCATCGGCGATTTGGGCGACATCAACCTGATGCCTGCCGTCGGCGAAACAACGTTGAGCAGGGGCATGGCGGGCGATTATTCCACCGGGCTTTATTCGCTCTTCCGCCGCGCGACCGAAAAAGTACAGCCGGGCTACTATGCCGTGCATTTAGATCGCTATAATGTGGACGTCGAACTGACGGCAACCAAACGCATCGGCTTTCACAAATACACGTTTCCCGCTTCAGCCGACGCCAAGATCATTTTTGATTTGGAAAACGGGCAATGCTGGGACAAGCCGGTAGAAGGATACCTCGTGCAGGAAAACGATACGGTCGTGTCGGGCTACCGCTATTCCACCGGGTGGGCGCGCGACCAGCGCATATTCTTTATGGCGGTTTTTTCCAAACCGGTGAAGCGCTTTGTTGCCACAACTCCCCAAAAGGAAACAACGGCAGGGAAAGAAGCCGGGAAATTGTACGGGCTGGCTTTTTTTGATACCAAAGAGCAGGAAGAAATATATGTGAAAGTCGCGCTGTCGCCGGTAAGCATCGAAAATGCCAAATTAAACATGCAGGCGGAACTGCCGGGATGGGATTTTGAACAAACCGTCCGGAAAGCGGATGAAGCATGGAACGAAGAGTTAGGGAAAATCATATTCACCACCAGTGACGAGCGCGTGAAACGGACGTTCTACACCGCTTTGTACCATACCATGATTGCACCGTCGGAATTTTGCGACGTCAATAACGACTACCGCGGCGCCGACGGGAAGACTTACACGGACGCCGGTTTCAAGAATTACACTACCTTCTCGTTGTGGGATACCTACCGTGCGGCGCATCCGCTGATGTCTATTATTCATCCCGAAAAAATCAACGACATAATCCATACCATGCTGGCGATTTACCGGCAGCAGGGCAAATTGCCGGTGTGGCACCTGATGGGTTGCGAAACGGATTGCATGGTCGGCAATCCGGGCATCCCGGTGGTTGCCGACGCGCTGCTGAAGGGCTTCGATGGCTTCGACAGGGAAGAGGCGCTGGATGCCATGAAAAATTCCGCCATGCTTGACGAACGGGGGCTGAAATACCTCAAAGAATACGGATACATTCCCTACGACAGGGAAGAAGAAGCCCTGTCAAAGTGCATGGAATATGCCATTGCCGACTGGTGCATTGCACAGGCGGCGCAGGCGTTGGGAAAAACCGGCGACTACCAGTATTTCCTGCAACGCAGCAAAGCTTATGCTTATTACTTCGACAGCGCTACCGGCTTCATGCGCGGGCGTTCGTCGGCGGGAACATTCCGCCGACCGTTCAATCCGTTTGAGTCCGTGCATCGTGACAACGACTATACCGAAGGCAACGCATGGCAATACACGTGGCTGGTTCCGCACGATGTGCAGGGGCTGGTCGAACTGTTCGGAAGCAAGGAACGGTTTATAGAAAAACTGGATTCGCTGTTTATTGTCGAAGGTTCGCTGGGCGAACATGCTTCGCCCGACATCAGCGGGCTTATCGGGCAATATGCGCACGGCAATGAACCGAGCCACCATATCATTTATCTGTATCCTTACGTGGGGCAGGCATGGAAAACCGCCGATAAAGTGCGGGAAATCCTTTCGACCATGTACAGCGACACGCCGGACGGCTTGCCGGGCAACGAAGATGTGGGACAGATGTCGGCATGGTATGTATTGTCGGCATTGGGTTTTTACCAGGTAGAGCCTGCCGGCGGGAAATATATTTTCGGCAGCCCGGTGGCGGACAAAGCGGTTATCAGGGTAAAAGACGGCAAGACATTCACCATCGTGGCAGCCAATAACAGCGCCGGGAATAAATACATCCAAAGCATCACCCTCAACGGACAGCCCTACAACAAATATTACATCGACTACAAAGATATAGCCGCCGGCGGCACGTTGGAATTTATAATGGGTAGCCGGCATTGAAGATTTCAAGATTTAAAAATTTAAAGATTTCATAACCCTTAACCCTTCACTCAAATTGAATTTCCCGCCTGCATTATATCGCACAGGCGCTGCATTCCGCGCCTCGTTTCCCAAGGCTGTACGCATTGCGTGGTGGATGATCCGCCTTACGGTAGTGGTTTCGTTGGGCGTAGAAATCCTGCGCTATTTCGGCGTTATTGCGTGGATGTCCGAGAGCCTCTCGCCGGTATTTCGCTTGATTGGCTTGTCCGGCGAGGCGTCACTGGCGTTTCTCACCGGTTATTTTGTAAACGTATATGGCGCGATTGCCGTAGTGGAAACCTTGTCATTGGGCGTGCGCGAGCTAACCATTATAGGCGTCATGGTGCTTTGCGCCCATAACATGTTTGTGGAAACGGCTGTGCAGAAAAAAACAGGTTCGTCGATAGTGCGGATGGTCGCCGTGCGCACGTTGGGGGCGTTGGCGGGCGGCTTTCTGGCGCATTGGCTGATGCCCGGCAGTATTGGAACAGTTGCGCCCGCCGCCATGCCGCCGGTGGAGCAATCCTTGCAAACGCTTGCATGGTCATGGTTGCTGTCTACCGGTTATTTGCTGTTGCGCATGTTTGTGTTGATTATTGCGCTTTCGTTTTTACAGCGTTTACTGGCAGAGTTTGGCGTCATTCGCCGGTTATCGAAAGCCCTGCGCCCCATACTGAAAATATTCGGACTGCCGGCAAAAGCTTCTTTCCTCTGGATTGTCGCCAATGTACTTGGACTGGCTTACGGCGCTGCCGTGATGATGGAAGAAATTGATAACGGGAAAATCAGCGCGCGCGAGGTGGATTTACTGAACCATCACATCGGCGTTGCACACAGTAACCTCGAAGATTTGATACTGTTCGTTGCCTGCGGCGCGTTATGCTGGTGGCTGCTGCTTATACGCTGGTTTCTGGCATGGCTGCTCGTATGGGAACGGCGGGTAGAATTAAGAATTAGCTGGCGCCACTGCGCTTGTCGCGACTTATGACTTACGACTTATGACTTATGACTTATGACTTACGACTTACCACAGGCTTTACTTGTTAATAATTTTCCGCAAATCATTTTTCACATCGCGGTATTCCAACCCTTCGTTATAGATTTTCATGGCGCGGAAACTCATACCCATACTGGAATAGCCGCCGTCATGGAATAAATTTTGCATCGTAACCTTGCGCGACAGGTCGCTGAAAAGCGTTATTACAAAGTCGGCGCATTCCGCTGCTGTAGCATTCCCCAGCGGCGACATGCGTTCGGCAAAGTCCATCAGATTTTCGAAACCCATGATGCCGCTGCCCGCCGTAGTCATGGTCGGCGATTGGGAAACGGTATTGATGCGGACATTCTTTTCACGCCCGTAGATATATCCGAAACTGCGGGCAATGGATTCCAACACGGCTTTGGCGTCTGCCATATCGTTATAGCCATACAGCGTCCGCTGCGCCGCCACGTAGGATAGCGCCACCACCGAACCCCATTCGTTAATGGCGTCCTGTTTGTGGCATACCTGCAAGATCTTGTGGAACGAAATGGCGGAAATATCCAACGTCTGCTGGAAATAGGCATAGTCCAAATCGTCGTAGGTACGCCCTTTGCGCACATTGGGCGACATGCCGATAGCGTGCAGGATAAAATCAAATTTCCCGCCCAAGTGTTCCTGCCCTTTTGCTACCAGGTTTTCCAAATCCGCTACGTTCGTTGCGTCGGCGGGTATTACAATGCTGTTGCATTGTTTTGCCAGTTCGTTAATCGTTCCCAGTCGCATGGACACCGGCGTATTGGTCAGCACAAACGAAGCGCCTTCTTCATACGCGCGTTCCGCCACCTTCCATGCAATAGATTTATCGTTCAGTGCACCGAATACCAATCCTCTTTTTCCTGTTAATAAATGATGTGTCATTTCTTTTTTTTTATACTGTTATCTGTTATTTGCTGTTCCCTGTTATTCTTTTAATTTTTGCTGCAATATTTTTTAATTACGCTGTAGGCTTCTTCCATGCCCAGTTCGCCGGCTTTGCTAATATCCAAGCAACCTTTTTCCACTTCGCGCAGGTAGATGTGTACCAGCCCGCGGTTGTAGTAGGCTTCACCCATGAACGGGTACAAGTGAATAGCCTGCGTGTAGTTGCCGATTGCTTCGGGAATTGCATCGGACAGGCAGCGCAGGTTGCCGAGGTTATAGTAGATATAGGCGAGGTCGGGCATTAACATGGCGGCTTTGTTCAGGTCGCCGATAGCCTCATGGTAGTCGTACATCTTCACATCCTGCTGCACCCGCGCCCGCGTAGTCGAAACGTTATCCAGCGCCAGCACCTGCACATTATTTTCTATGGAAGCGATGAAATCAATCATCTCGCTTTGCAGCGCACTCCGGTTCAAATAATAGAATGCATTGTTCGGGTCTAATTCAATTGCCTTGTTGAAATAGTTCAGCGCGCTGTTGAAATAACGCAACTGGAATTGCGTGATGCCCTTGTTAAAGTAGGCTTCCGCCGTTTTATTTTTTTCGAGGAAGGCGGTAGCTATCGAATCTTCTTCCATCAAATCAACCGCGCCGCGCCCGGGAATTTCGCTCAATAGCTGTAACGGATTGTTGCGCTTAAACTCTTCCAGCGCCGGATGAAAATACTGCCGCTCAAACGGTATATCCGGCGGCGGCGCGATAACCAGTTTGAACAGCGGTTTCAAACGTACATCCACCTTGCGGTATTGCAGCAGGTCGTCGCTGAAATCCTTGCGTGCAAACTCCGCATCCAGCGCCAGCAGGTCGTTGAACTGCTTACTCGTGTCGGCATAGGCGGAGAAAGTGCTGTCGCCCATTTTCGATTTATACTCGTTAATTTTTTGCTGCGCTATATCATGGTCGCGCTTCGCTCCCGCCGGCAAGCCCAGTTGCGACTTCACGTATGCGCGGTTGCTGTATGCATTGGCAAAATCGGGATACAGTTCGATAGCCCGCGTGTAGTCGTCCAGCGCGGCGCGGTAACGCTCCATTTCTATATACACGGCGGCGCGGTTGTAATACACCAGCACGTTGTCCGGGTTGATAGCTATTACTTTTTCGTAATCGAGCAGCGCATTGCCGTAGTCGCCTATTTGCGAACGGACGAGCGCACGGTTATAGTACGTCAGTGCATTGTCGGGGTCTTGCTCCAACACCTTTCCGAAGTCGGACAGCGCACCGTTCACGTCTTTTTCATTATAGCGCACCAGTGCACGGTTGAAGTAGGCAAAAGCATTTGTAGAATCCAACCGGATAGCCTCGTTCAGGTCGGCGAGCGCCTTGCCGTTTTCGTCTTTCAGGGCAAAGACGCGCGCACGGCGCACATACACTTCGGGGTCAAACCGGCTTAGCAATACCGCCGTATTGTAGTCCTCCAGCGCCCGGACAGTATCTTGCAGGAAAAGGTACGCCGTTCCGCGGTTCAGGTACGCATCACTTATTTTCGGCTCGTAGCGCAGGTAAACGTTGAAATCGGCAATGGCTTTTTCAAACTGTTGCGTGAGGAAATAAGTAATGCCGCGCGTGAAATACAGCTCCGAATAGCCGGGACGCAGTTCCACAGCCGCTTCAAGGTCGGCAAGTGCACTGTCGTATTTTCCCAGCCGCCCGTACGTTACTGCGCGGTAATGGTAGCTGTTAGTGAACACCGGGTTTATTGAAAGCGCTTTGCTAAAATCGGCTTGTGCGCCCACGAAATCATTCAGGTTGTATTTGGCGATGCCGCGATAAAAATACGCTTCATAAAGCGCCGTATCTGCGGCAATCAGGGTATTGAAATTGTTGATTGCCTGCGCGAATTTATTATCTACTAAAAACTGCCGCCCGCGATAGAAAAAATATTGCTTATTATACTGCGCCTGCGCCGGAAAGTCCACACAGCAAAACAGGATAGTAATAAACAGGTAATATTTTTTTGCCCTCCACATTATTTACTTTTTTTTGCAAAAGTAAGCAAAAAATCCGACAATGGGATTTAGGGGAATGGTTAGTGATTAATGGTTAATGGTTAATGATTAGTGCCGGCGCGCCGGTTCAGTTGAAAATTGAAAATTGAAAGTTGAAAATGGCTGGCGCAGGAATAATTTCAAAATTTAAAGATTTCAAAATTCAAAGATTTCAGGTTTCAAAGATTTCAAATAAACCGCCGGCATATAATAAACCGCCTCTTTTGTTGTGAATGTTCTATTAATAAGTATTTGATTTTAATGTTAATATTAAGTGAATTGACCGGAAAGGGAAGTAAACAGTCTCGAGTCTTTTGTGAAAAGTCTCGAGTCTTTTGTGAAAAGTCTCGCGTCTTTTGTAAAAAGTATCGAGTATTTTGTGAAAAGTATCGCGTCTTTCGTGAAAAGTCTCGAGTCTTTTGTAAAAAGTCTCGAGTCTTTTGTAAAAAGTCTCGAGTCTTTCGTGGAAAGTATCGAGTCTTTTGTGAAAAGTCTCGAGTCTTTTGTGGAAAGTCTTGAGTCTTTCCGCAAAATTTGCATGATTTAATTTCTAACTTCTAATTGGCTGCCGCGTCAGCTAATTCTCCATTCTCCACTCTCCATTCTCCATTCGCGAAGCGCCAGCTAATTCTCCATTCTCCACTCTTCATTCTCCATTCGCGAAGCGCCGGCTAATCAGTCACATTAGCAACCTGCGTTCGGGATAAGAAATAGCCGTTTACGGCTTCCATGTCAATAGCCTGCCATGAAAAGGAACGATTTTGTCCGTCAGGACATATACCGTGAATGTCCTACGGACAATCCAAGGGGCGTGTATAATTCATTTTCTATTGATATGTATCGCCTACGGCGAATTAATCTGTTTATTGTTAGAATAGACACTTTTTTCGTATCCCGAACACAAAGCAGCAGATTTCTCGACTGCGCTGCGCTCGAAATGACGCAATACGGCACGTCATTTCGACCGGAGCGGCGAGGCACGAGCCGCGCAGCGGAGAAATCTGCCCCGGAACGCAGGATGATGCAAAGCAGCAGGTGCAGGGCGCAGCAGATTTCTCGACTACGCTACGCTCCGCTCGAAATGACGGGGCTATTTGCAGAGAATTAAGCGTGGGCGGGTAGCTGTTGAGTGGAGGACTAACAATGGTCAAAAAAATAGCCGCCGATTATTCATCAGCGGCTATTAAAATTAAAAAATTAACCTTTACTTTTATTTACCGCAACGCTGCCTGCGCCGCAGCGAGGCGGGCAAT
>JAIRLT010000179.1 GCA_031259225.1 Prevotellaceae bacterium | reverse complement strand
CATTTTTTTGAAAAGGGCGGAAAACATGCGGAAGCGAAGCCTTTCGGTCAGCATGGCGCGGAAATCGGGTGGTCGCTTGGCGGCGAGCGTCCGGCGCGCTGGCAAGACCTGTCGCACTCGAGCTTCGACACGCACTCGCCGCTAACCTTGTCGTTCGAGAACGACCAGCGCGGGCAGCCCCTGTATTTCGCTCTCCGCTGGGAAAACACCCGTGGCGAAAAAGGACCCTGGAGCGAAATGCAGGAAACAATGGTGCCGTAGCAGGCAGTGGGCAGTGGGCAGTAGGCAGTGCTGGCGCTTCGCGAATGGAGAGTGGAGAATGGAGAGTGGAAAGCTGCTGACGCGCCAGCCCCCTTCACCCTTTACCTTGTACCCTTTGCCCTAAAAAAAAGAACTGCCGGTGCAGAAATGTACCGGCGGTTTTTTTTGAAATATTTGAATTTTTAAATCTTTAAATTGTTCCTACTAAAGGCAGGAGAGGTTATTCTTTGTTTGTAAACGGCACGAAATACGTTGCCAAAAAAGCCGGGATGGTGGCTATCATCACAAAAATGAAAAAATATTTATAGCCCAGCCACGTGCTGAGTAACCCGCTCATCATGCCGGGCAACATGACGCCCAAGTTCATGACGCCGGTGGCAAACGCATAGTGCGCCATTTGGAATTTACCGGGCGCAACCTGTTGCATCATAAACAGCGTGAGTCCAACAAATCCAAATCCATAGCCGAAATATTCAAATACAATAGCGCTGGAAATTAACCATCCGCTCGCCGGCTGGTAAACCGCCAGCAACAAGTAAACCACAAAGGGAATATTGAAAGCGCAGCACAGGGAAAAGAGGGTTTTCTTCAATCCCCTGGCGGAAATATAATATCCCGAGAGCAATGATCCGATGACAAATGCAATGGCGCCGAAAGTGCCGTAATACAGCCCGATTTGCTCTTCCGTCAATCCCAGCCCCTGTTTCCCCACAGGCGCACTGAGGAAGAGCGGCACGATTTTCATTACAAACCCTTCGGCAAAGCGGTAGAGTATAATGAATAGTATATACCATCCAATATGCTTTTTTATGAAGAAAGCCCGGAGAACTTCCCAGAGGCTCCCCAGCGTACCGCGGAACGAATGTTCCTTTCCTGCCTCCTGCCCGCCGCCGGGCAGCATCTTCCCGTGATAGGCGCCCAGCAGCAACATGACCGCTCCGCAGGCAGCCATGATGGTCATCCATGCATACACATTCCCGATGCGCCCTATCAGAAATCCTGCCAAATAGACCAGCCCGCCCGTAGCGGCGACTTTTGCCAGGTTATAGAAAGCGCCTTGCCACCCGATATATTTCGCCTGTTCGGTTTTGCTTAGTTCTGTCATATACACGCCGTCGGTGGCGATGTCGTGCGTCGCGCCGCTAAAAGCAATGATGAAGAGCAAAGCCACCGCCACGGCAAAGAAACCGGGCAATTGCAAGGATACAGCCACCAGCCCGAACACCACGCCGGTAACAATTTGCGTCAGCACGACGAAAAATTTCTTTGTCCGGAACATGCCAAGGAACGGGCTCCACAAGGGTTTTAGCGTCCATGGGAGCATGATTAGCGACGTCCAAAAAGCGATTTGCGTATCGGAAATATCCATGCGCCGGAACATCAGTACCGACACCATGTTTAACACCACGAAAGGCAAGCCCATAGCAAAATAAACAGAAGGTACCCAAAAGAGGGGGGAAGGATTTTTTTTGTGCATAGTTTAATGGTTTACAATTTTAAAAACGCTAATGGTAGCGCGGTAAGCAAGCAGAAAGGAATAACTGTTCAAGTGCATTTATTGCGTATTTTTGGGGTGCAAAAGTACGGTTTTTTCCCGAAACAAAAAAAGACAGGATTAAAAGCCCTGACAGGGCATATGGGTTTCGGGGCAGCGGGCGAAACCCCGCGCTCCGGCGAGTTGTTATTCGTTGAATTTTGGGCGTATGATTTCGCTGTACACAATGGCTTTCCCTGCATCGAACGGTTCGGGGAAAAACCAATGTTTCTGTTTTTGCGGTTCGGCAAAAGCATTTGTTTCTTCTTCGTCAATCGCTATGGTTGCAACGGCAGGCGCCATAGTTGCGCTACCTGCCGCCGGCATGGGCGTTTCTTCAAGGGCTATCCGCTTGTATGCCGGATAAAGTATCTTTTCCGGTTCTTCCGGCGTTTCTATGATGGTTTCTTCTATGGCTTCTTCTTCTATATCACCGATAGCGCCCTGTTCCCTCATGGCTTCCAACAATTGTTCAAACGGGCTTTTTTGCGGCGGCGCTACCGGCTGCGGAGCATAAACAGGCGGTTGTTCGCCCCTTTGCATCTGCCGCCGGACGGCTTCCTTTTTCTTGTTAGCGGCAGCTATCGCTTGCAAAATGAAAAAGGCAACGGCAATAATGACAGGTACTAATGTTTCCATTTCTTTAGCTGTGCTAATGTGATTAATTATTTAATGCGACTAATTTTAATATATGGATATGCACTCTGAATGCTTAGTTCACTTGTTGTTTTTTTCGGCTTCTTTTTTACTTTTTTTCATTCGTTTTTTTGTTTCCTTGCTTTGCCATTTCAGGTGCCGTTCTTTTCCTTTTTTCTGTGCTTTTTCCGCTCTTTTTTTTTCTATTTTCTTTTGTTCTTCTACTTCCGGCATGAGCTTTTCTAATTTTCTTTGTCGCGCTTCCGCTTCTGCTTTTGCATCTTTCGCCCGTTGCTGGCGCGCGTTTTGGGTCGATCGTAATTCGCGCCGGTTATTTATTTTACGAACTTCTTCAGGTGATTTTCCCACACGCGGTCGGGAGGAAGCGCATCCCGAAAATAAAACAAGAAAAATTACTATCTTTGTAAAAAACTTCATACGCTTGACAAAGATACGAAAAATATTTTTCTTTCTGATATGTATGCTAACCGGCATTGCTTGCGGTGTGGAAGAATACGAGAATTTACTGCCTGACGTGCATGTGGATTTCCGGTTTGATTTATCTTATCCGCCCTACACGCAGTTACGGGATGTTTACCCGAATGCTATCAAAGTAAAGGAGCGGGAGGCAGGATACAACCTGCACGGAATAATTTTAGTCCGGTTGTCGAATAACGATTTCCGTGCTTACGACGCTACGTGCACGCGGAACATACAGGTAGAAACGTCCGCGCTTACCTTGTCGACAGACCGGTTCACGGCGCATTGCCCGAAATGCGGCGCCGAATATGCCATCCAACAAACCGGCGCGTATGAAAAAAACGGGAAATACCGTTTGCAGCAGTATCGCGTCCTATCTGTTAATGATTACGAAAAACACGTTGTAAATTAGGATTTATACTTTTATTAACTTTTAAACATTTTATTATGGAAAAATCAATTAAAGGAACGCGCACCGAGCAAAATCTACTCAAATCATTTGCCGGTGAAGCACAGGCGCGCATGCGCTATCAACTGTTTGCAAAGCAGGCAAAGAAAGACGGGTATGAACAGATAGCCGCCTTGTTTGAAGAAACGGCGAATGAAGAAAAACGCCATGCTACCGAATTTTTCAGGTTGTTGGAAGGCGGCGCGCTAGAAATCACCGCCACCTATCCCGCCGGGAAAGTAGGCACGACCGCCGAAAACCTGTTGGCTGCCGCCGAAGGCGAGTACGAAGAATGGGCGGAGCTCTACAGCGAATTTGCCAAAGTAGCGCAGGAAGAAGGCTTCCCGCAGATAGCCAATAAATTCAAATTGATAGGCACTGTGGAAAAACGCCACGAAGAACGCTACCGCAAATTGTTGAAGAACGTAGAAACGCAACAGGTCTTCAAGCGTCCCGAAACACAGAAATGGCACTGCCGCGAATGCGGGTATGTCCACGAAGGTCCCGGCGCACCGGACAAATGCCCGCTATGCGCACATCCGATGGCGCATTACGAACTGTTGGCGGAAAATTTTTAATTCCTTGCCAGTATAACTGCGTTTTTACCACTTGCCATGCTGTTCCAATCCGTCATAGGACAAATTGAGTTAAAGCGGCAATTGACACAAACCGTGCGGGAAGGTCGTATAGCGCATGCACAACTCTTCTGGGGCGGCGAAGGATACGGCGCATTGCCTTTGGCATTGGCGCTGGCGCAATATATCCACTGCCCCCACCGTACGGAAGAGGATGCTTGCGGCGTGTGTCCGGCATGTAATAAAATGCAAAAACTAATTCATCCCGATGTGCATTTTGTTGCGCCGGTGAACAGCACCAAAGAAATTACATCCGACAAAAAACCGGTTACCGAACATTTTTTAACGCAATGGCGCGAAGCGTTGTCCGACAATCCCTACCTCACGGAGCAGGAGTGGTACAAAACGCTCGGAACAGAAAACAAGCAAGGCAATATCAGCGTGCATGAAGCCTCGCAGATTATTGAAAAATTAAATTACAAATCGTTTGAAGCCGAATACAAGATAATGATTATTTGGCTGCCAGAACGCATGAATGTGCAAGCCGCCAACCGCTTGTTAAAACTCATAGAAGAACCGCCGGACAAGACTTTATTCTTTTTAGTAAGTGAAGATATTACGCGCATCATCGCTACTATCCGGTCGCGCACGCAGCCGGTGCGCCTGCCGCCGATAGAAGAAGGCGCTCTGACGAAAAAGTTGCAGGAACAATTCGCTTTGCCGGAAATGCATGCCCGCAAATTGGCGCGCGCCGCCGCCGGAAGCTATAGCGAAGCATTGCGCCTCGTGCAAAGCGAAAAGGAAACCGACGAACATTTTGAACGTTTCGCCACATTGATGCGTGCTGCCTATGCCGTCGATGGATTGACCTTGATAAGTTGGGCGGAGGACGCTGCAAAATGGGGACGCGAACAGCAGAAATCTTTCTTATTATACGCCGAGCGGTTAGTACGTGAAAGTTTTACGCTCAACAGGCAAGCCGATGACATTGTTTATTTGTTGGGCGAAGAAGAAACGTTTGCCAAAAATATTGCGCCGTTTGTTAATGAGCGCAACGTGGCAGGTATTTACAACACGCTCAATACAGCTATTGCGCACCTTGCGCAAAACGGCAATGCCAAAATACTCTTCACCGACCTTGCAATGCAAATGGCACGTTTGATAAAAGCGTGAAAAATGAAACGTGAAGCGAAGTTGATTTTGCACCTTATGCTTCACGCACCGCCCACAGTGTGCGTACCCGCGCCAGTTCTTTTTGGTCGCCGTCACGCAATACCGATGAAATAAATTCGTTGTTGGACAATGCGCCGGAAGTAATTACATAGCAATCGCCCATTTTTGCCTGCGACAGGAAATTTACCTCCATTTCTTTCAATTGGTGTTGCTGCAAAAATTCAAAATCGAAGTGGTCTAATATCCATTGTACATAGCGCGTATTATTCACATGCAGGTTCATGTCAATGTCGCTTGGGAGCACGGCAGCGGGCAAGGTCTGTTGCGGATTTTTAGCGGCGGGGATTTTAGCGGGTTTTTCTTCGATAGCATGTCTTCCTTCGGCAATGGGGAAAGCGTTTTTAAAAAGTTCCATTGATTGCGGGCGATTGCCGGAGATACTCAAAATATGCCATGCCGAAGTGGCGGCAAAAAGTTTATTGCCTTGTTGATCGAACCCTTCAAAGTCGCGGAAAGCCGTAAGCAGTTCCGGCGCTTTTCCCCATGTTTCAATACGCAATGTGTCCCGCCAGCATGGATAGCAGTACATGACTAATTTTAGCTTCGCCAGTACCCAGAAAGTACCTTTTTCCTGTAAATGGCTATAGCCGAAACCGTGTTGGTTGGCATGTTTCCATGCGGCTTCCTGCAACAATAACAAAAGGTTTGGGACTGTTATTTTCCAGTCAAAATCCACATGGTAGGTAGGTACGACGTATTCTTCGACGAGTATTTTTTGAGCAGCGTCCATATAGGCACTCTTTTTTATGGGTTCGGAACAATAATAGACTTTTCCCTGCAAATATACTATTTTATTTGTGAATTTTGACGAACGGCGCGATACGCCGGAAATAAACCATACGTTCACGTGGTCAATACAACCGTTGCAGTTACTGTTTGAACTTACCCGGAAATTTGTACGCTTGCGCCCCATGTATTGATGACGGCGACTTTTTGCGCAATGGCGAGGAGTTCTTCTTTGGTGAGTTTTTGCAATGTCTGGGCGGGCGTGTCGCGGTGAATGGTGTAGAGCATGATTTCGCGCGGGCGCGTTAGTTGTACGATGTCCAGCCATTTTCCGACTTCTTCGGGCGTACTGTTATCGAATTTTTCGCGATGGAACAAGCCGCGCAAAAATAATGTTTGCAACGTAAACTTCCCTTCAAAACGTTGCATCTGTCCGGTTATGCGGGTGATGGAATAGTTGCCTTGCGGTTGGTTAATACGGCGGACACTGCTTTCGATGGCGGAATCTAATTTAAGGATGGGTTTGTCGGTTTTTTGCAGGGCATAGAAAACCGCGTCATTGCAGAGGTTGGTGGCATTGCTCAATACGCAGGTTTTTGCGAGCGGAGCAAACCGGTTGCGGAGTGCAATGACGTCGTCAATGATTTCCGGGAACTGTGGATGCAGTGTCGGCTCGCCGTTGCCGGAGAAAGTAATGGCGTCGGGGAGGGCGCCGTCCTGTTGCATGCGCTGTAATTTTTCCTGTAATGCTTCGCGCACCTGTTCTTGCGTGGGCAGGCGATGGTCGTTGTGGTGTTCGGCATTCCAGCCGCATTCGCAATAGATGCAATCGAAGTTGCACCATTTCCCGTGTGCCGGAAGCAAGTTTACGCCTAACGAAACGCCCAACCGGCGACTTTGTACGGGACCGAAAATAATATCATGAAATAATAGTGTCGCCATAGTTACCGGTGAGGGGTGTTACTTTACTGTCGCTGGTGAGTTGCATGTTCGTGAAGTCGATGTTTTCTATCAACACAATGCCCGGTCGCTTGCCGGTGCACAGGCTGCCGAGTTCGCGTTCTTTGTCCAATGCCCGCGCGCCGTTGAGCGTAGCCCATTGCAATAAGGTATGCAAGGGGATTTGCGGGAAATGTTTGTGGATGGTTTTTAATTCTTCTATGATTGACAGGCGGCTGTTTGACGCCAGACTATCCGTGCCGATAGCTACTTGTGCATTTCGCTTGTAGAACCAGTCTACCGGCGGCAACCGGCGACTTATTTGCAGGTTGGATAGGGGGCAGCATACCCACGTCAGGCAGGGCAGCCGGCGGGTGGCGGCTTCGTAGTCTTCTTCGGTGGTGGTTACGTTGTGCACAAGCAGCGTGCGCGTCTGTGGCTTTATATACGGCAACAACCGGTAAATGGAACGCTCGCCTGTTACGGGCGGCAAGGCATATCCGCTGCCGGTGAATAATTCGCTCAATGCGCCGCTGCCGGAAAGGAACAAGTCATCCTCTTCTTCGCCCTCTTGGTTGTGTACCGACACTATCCCCGCTGCATTGGCGACGACGAAAGTGGCGGCGAGCAGCGGTTCGCTCATGCTGTAAGCCGCGTGTGGCGTAATGCTTGCCGTCAATCCCATGGCGTGTGCGCCGGCAGCCAGCAAACGGGCGGATTGCAGTTTTTCCCCAGCTATGGACTCATCCAATCCCGCCAGTTCAATAAATGAATGGTAGAAAACAGGACTGGACTGTTTCACCGCAAAGCTTTCGGCGGTGTTGCATACGTCGCCGGCTGCTACAATTCCTTCTGCCTGCATTTCGCGGTCGGCGGCAGACATGGCAGCCGAACGTTCGGCTGCCGATGCCCGGTAACGCGCCGGGGAGTTCATTTGCCGGATAAACCCGGCAAGCCCGCCATGCGGCGTACAGGCATTTTTCAGGTGCGACAATTCCAAATGGCAATGCGCATTTACAAAACCCGGCACAAGGATACCGTTGTAAAATTCCGTGCTTTCGGTTTCGTTTTGCAATGTGCCTATGTCTACAATGACGTTTTCGTCATTGAGCATTACAACGCCCCTGTGGAGCGGCTTCCCGGCGACAGGGAAAAGATAATGTGCAGCAATCCGTCGCATGAAATTCGGTTACCGGTTGGGCTCCGCCGGGATTTTCTTGACGGCTGTTTTTTGTTCCGCCGCCTTCAAGTCGGAAGCAATGGTTTTGGAAGGATCGTTGTTGTAGAGGATGCGCAATTTTTCCATCGTGATATGTTGGGATGCCGGCGCTGTATCGCGCTTCACATGCAGCCAGTAGCCTTCAAAAGCATAGACGGCGGTGTCTTGAACGGAAAACGACAGGGTGTAGGTCTGTGGCGTGTTCGTTTTGGCGAACAGCAACGATTTCCGGTTAATCGTATCGCGCGGCAGGCTATCAATACCCGCCAGAAAATAACCCGTCATCCCCGCCTGTTGCGTAGAGTCGTTGTCCGGCAAGGTAACGACGGCTTTCAACGTATAATTACCGGGCGCTTTCACCGGCAAGAAAAAGAACTTTGTACGCGGTAATTGCACGCTGTCCATTATAATTTGGGATGCGCCGTTCCAACGGTTTTGCGCCAATTCATTTTCTTCTATTATCATTTCGTATGCGTCAATATGCGCTTGGATGCGTAATTTGATTTCTTCGTATAACGCTTTCATTTTTTTCGGATGCGATGCATAGTATTGCAGGGTAACGTCGAACTGTTCTTGCGAAACGCGATGTTTTTCCAACAGCGACAACGCAAGCGATACGGAATCCCGCACAGGCGCCGGTAATTCGTTCGGCAGGCTTTGGTACAAATAAAAATCCGTCAATAAAGCGACCGTCTTCTTTTCTGATAACCGGCTGCATGCCGCCAATAAAAAGGCAAACAAAAGCAATAAAAGAATGTGGATTGGCGTTTTCATAGCACAAAGATACAATTTTATTTACGGATTTATAGTTTAAGGCGTGAAACGAAGCAATGCGCTTTGCGCGGGGAAATGGCGAGGGTTGGTAGCGTTTATCCTCACCCCCCAGCCCACTCTCCCAGCGGAGAGGGAGTGGCTGGCGCACCGGCGCTTCGTCATTGCGAGGGCGTAGCCCGAAGCAATCCGGTTTAATGGAGAATGGAGAGTAGAGAATGGAGAATGATGCTGACGCGCCATGTCTTGTCCTGCTCCAGGTTGACACCTAAAAGAGGAC
>JAIRLT010000167.1 GCA_031259225.1 Prevotellaceae bacterium | reverse complement strand
TGCGTAGACGTTACATTCTTTTCGGTCATAGACCCTATTGCGCCGAATAAGCCCCAATAGCCCAGGTTCCATCCGTTCGCAAAGCCTGAAAAGCCCCATGCTAATTCAACCATCATGTTGGGGGCGGTTTTACACATATAATCCAATTCAATATTTGTCGGCACATGCCACGGGGTTGGGCATAATTTTTCAGCGTAGGCTTGCACATAAGACCAATTATAATAGTAGTATATTTTACCCTCATAATTATAGCTTCGGCATTGCGGCGCTGTGGCGCTAAGTTCGAAATGGTCGTTGTTACATTCGGGTACCCGGATGGCGTCGCTCCATGTTTGGTCGCCGAATACCCATATTTTGTCGGATGCGGCATGAGGGGGCGCGGCAATGTGGTGTTCGTCTTTTTTCCTGTTTCTGTTACAGGCGTTGAAGGTTACTGCCATGCACAGGATGGCGAGCGCCATTAAAAGTAAAGGTTGTTGTTTCATAAATGTTGTTGTTTCTGTGGCAGGTGAAAGGGGTGTTTTTACTAATTTTCACATATTTTAAGTAACTCTTTTGCTTCCGGGGATCCCAGGTTATCCGCCATGCGCCAATAGCGGCAAGCCTCGGCATTGTTGCCGGCGGATGCGTACAGTTTTCCAAGGTTCAGGCAAGCTATCGTATTCTCCGGCTGCAATTGCAGCAGCCGGTGCAGGTGCGTAAGTGCTCCTTCCGTGTCCTTGCTTTCGTGGGCGGAAATCGCCCGCGTCATCAGTAAGGACTCTTCTTCGGAAGGGTAACGGGCAAGGAGGGTGTCAATGAGGGAAAGGACGTCGGCATGGCGCCCCAGTTCCATGGAGCAATCGACCATCAATTTCCCTGCATAGATAAAGGCGGCGCTATCGGCTTTGTTTTGCATGACGAAGGCTGCCGTAACCAATACGCTATCCGGCTGCCGGAGCTGCCGCTGGATAGATGCTTTCGTTAAATACAACCCGTTATCCGGACGCAGGCGTAGCATCCGGTTGAGTATTTCCAATGCTTTGGGGTATTGCTGGTAGGAGATGAGCAGATTGGTGTAAAAACCTAATGCGCCTTCGTTGCCCGGCAAAAGCTGCGTAATTTTTTCAGCCGTCTGCAAAGCTTTTTCCCGGTCGCCGACCAGCATATAGCCGCCGGTTAATTCATAGAGCGGCGTAGCATGTGCAGGGTATTTCCTGTGCGCGTCGCCAAAGAGCGTGATAGCATCTTTGAAAGCGTGTGTACGCGTGCGCGTCAAGACGGTTATCATGACGGAAAAAAGGACGGTAGCCGTAAGAAACAGCGGGAAAGCCCTGCGTTTCCACAGCCCCCGGTGTTCCGACAGGTAAATATACATCCATGCGATGAACAGGACGACGCCGGTCATGGCAAAGTAGAAATAACGGTCGGCGGCAATCGTGCCGAGCATGGGCGACAGGCGCATCGCCGATACCAGCCCTGTGAGGTAAACCAGCGCCGCAAACGTCAGCGGGCGGCGGGCGGTCTTGAACAGCCGGATACCTATTATTATTGCAACCAATATAAACGGATAAATATAAAAATCGAGCGACAGCGGCATATCCGACGCAAAAGGATGCGGGTAAGGGAGCGCCAATTTCGCCGGCACAAAAAATTTAGCTAAATAAAAAGTCAGCGGATAAATGAGGATAACAAAATTGTCGATACCGGTGAAATGGGTAAAATATTCGGACAGCGATACGCTGTGCGCACTACGCAGCGCGATAGCCGATAATCCCAATGCCAGCGAACCGGCAAAGAACGGCGCTTTTTCGATAATCACCCGCCACGAAAACAGTTTCCGGTGATAGAACCAGTCCAATACCAGCAACGTCAGCGGGAATGTCATCGCCGACGCTTTCGACAGTCCGGACAGTACAAACAGCCCCAGCGCATAGGCAAAGTATGTCGACCGGTAGCCGCTTTTTATGTATTTTACATACGCAATCAACCCGCCGAGGTAAAACCCGGCATAGAGCAAATCACCCCTGCCGGTCAGCCAGCAGACCGTTTCGGCATTGATAGGATGGACGGCAAAAAGCAACGCCCCGATAGCCGCCGCCCACATGTTGGAAAACAAGATATATATCAAGGTAAACAACAACGCCACATTGATGAGGTGGTAGAGTATCGAAAAGAAATGGTAGCCGCCGGGCTTGGCAGCCGAAAACCGGTAATCGACCGCATGGGAAATCATCTTCACGGGGCAATACATCGAATGATAAGGCTGCGTAAAGAATTTCGGGATATTCCCGAGCGAACGGACATCCTCGTTATTCGCGACAATCGTATAATCGTCGCCCGCCACGAAATCATTTTCCAGCGAAGGACTGTACACCGCGGCAGTCAATAGCAGGATTGCCGCTATTACATAATTTTTATACCGGTCAATGGATTTCTTTTTTGTTGTTTTTGGCATGGAAGATGCTCCGCGTGGTGAAGGCGCTTTGCGCGGTAAATACCCTGCGGGCGGTGAAACGGCGCAGTTTAATAAGGTACTAAGGGTATTATTTCTATTCATGCTCTTTTGCTACTAAGGGAGCTTTTTTCTAATTTCTGATTTCTAATTTCTAATTGGCTGGCGCGTCAGCCTAATTCTCCATTCTCCACTCTCCATTCTCCACTAAATTGTTCCTTCGCTTCGCGCGCAAAGAAAAAAAGAATAAAAGGATAAAAATATCACCTGCAAACCCCAGCTACAACACACACCTGTAGCGTTCGTAATTGGTGGTCGTGCCGCCGTAGATGCTGCAACCGTCGTTCATGAACCGCACCATGTAATATGTGCCACTCGCGGTTTGTTCGCCTGTCCAATAGTGGCCAGAGTTCCAGCCTCCGGGCAGTGTGAGTCTGTTTGCACACATACATTCGAGTTCGGCAAGTGTGGGCAGG
The DNA here is from genome assembly GCA_031259225.1 of Prevotellaceae bacterium. Classification (GTDB taxonomy): domain Bacteria; phylum Bacteroidota; class Bacteroidia; order Bacteroidales; family UBA932; genus JAIRKX01. The sequence continues at coordinate 165 of JAIRLT010000167.1, read as the reverse complement.
CGCGCACCTTGATTTGCGCAATTAATATGGGCGTTACGCCGGAGCGCCGTACCATCATTCGACGAGGTTGTCTGGTATAATTGTAGCCCTGGGCAACCCGGGACATTCCCGCATGCACTTATTGTTACCGTTTTTGCAGCCGATGTAGTTCCCGTACAATTGGCA
>JAIRLT010000132.1 GCA_031259225.1 Prevotellaceae bacterium | reverse complement strand
AGCCGGCATTATCGTATGTTTCCTGATAATGCAAGGGAGCCATTTCTTCAATGGCTGCCGTTACTTGTGCTGCGGTTAGTTGTGCCATGATTTTTCTTGCGGCAAAAAATGATGGATTAAAGCAATTCTTTAACTTCCAATAATTCTTTTTTTATTGCTTGCAAAGCATCGATAATTTGCATATTGTATTCTTCGCCGGTTTTATTTTCTTTTAATCGTTTCCGTGCTCCTTCTAAAGTCATGCCTTGATTTTTTATCAGGCGGTGGAGGATTTTAAAATTTTCCACATCGTCGGGCTGGTAGAGCCGGTTGCCTTTCCTGTTCTTATGCGGACGGATGACGTCGTTTAATTTATTTGACCAAAAACGAACCAATGACGTCGATTCACCCAATATCTTTGCCACTTCACCAATGGTGTAGTATATTTTTTCTATTTCCACTTCTTTGTAAGGCATCAGGGTTCGTTTAAGTGTTCCATTAGTCCAGCGATTGCCCGCTGTTGGTAGCCAATTGTATCATGCGATCGTATTCTTCCGGCGTAACGTCAATGAAGAAGAAGTTTAAGGGGTCTAAAAATTTATCATCTTTCCGGACTTCATAATGCAGGTGCGGCGCAGTAGATATACCGGTATTACCTACCGCCCCGATGACTTCTCCGCGTTTTACTTTTTTCCCGACTTTTACTTTGATAGCGCTTAAATGGGCATACAAAGTCGTATAGCCGCCAACGCCGTGGTCGATGACAATTTTATTACCGTATCCTTGTAGCGAAGTAGTGGCTTCTATTACCGTGCCTCCGCCGGTAGCCATTACATCCACGCCGGTAGCCGCAATCAAGTCTATACCGGTGTGCATCTTTGCCACTTTGTAGCGCGGATGAATGCGCATCCCGATAGAACCGCCGGTACGCGAGAGGTCTTTATTCCGTAACGGCTGTATAGCCGGGATATTCCTACATTCCAGTTCTTTCCTTTTTGCCAGCATGGCAATAGTATCCAACGATACTATTTGTGCATAAGACCGCGCCAGCAAATTTTGCAACCGCTGGTCGGTCATGATTACCAAGTCGGAATTTGCGAATGCTTCCAGCTCTTCGTACCTGTTGGAACCGCCAACGCCCCTATTTAACGGCAACGGGTCAGCTTGGAAAATGGTACGATAAATATTATTGTCGCGTTGGTTGATGTCGTTCAATACGGTTTCCAGTTGGTCGAAACGTTTATTCAGGGATACATACTGTGTCGTCAGCATTTCATTTTCACGCAATAATCCGCGTTCTTTCGGCGTATCAAAAAATGCGGAAAAAACGAAATAATACAGTATCGCCAATACAATGCTGCCCAATAAATAAAGCGACCAGCGGCACAGCAGTTGCCAAGCGCCCTGCCGGACTTTTATAAAATCCAGATGCTCGTGGCTGTATTTATAGCGATAAGGCATTATGCGTGTTTAGTATTCGTTATTCGTTCCTTGTGCGGCTTGCAAGATCCTTTCATATTCATCCGGCTCAATGGTAACATCAAAATAATTGACCGGATTAACCGCTCTGCCTAAATAGTGTACTTCATAATGTACATGGGGACCTGTAACGCCTCCGGTATTTCCCAACGTGCCGATTTGTGCGCCGCGTTTAATTACCTGTCCTTCCGTTACACCAATGGAACGAAGATGCCCGTAAAGCGTTTTATAACCGAAACCATGATCAACCTCTATGCGATTGCCATAGCCTTCACGGGAAAAGGAAGAATGAACAACTTTTGTCACTTTCCCGTCGCCCGTAACGAATATCGGCGTTCCGATGGGACCACTTATATCTACTCCATTATGCGGGCGGCGGTCGCCATAAATAGGATGATGCTGGCGTATGCGGAAACCGTCGGAAATACGCACTGTCATGTTATCAATGATGGTAGGCGCAATAATGGGAACACAATTTTTCATTTCCTCCATCCGCATAGCTAATTTTTCAATAGTGTCAAACGATACCGATTGGATGTAGGCTTTTTTCAATAAGATATCCAAATGCCGGGAGGTTTTAACTAACGTGCCGGCGTAATCATATTCTTCAAATTCCGCATACCTGTTTACCCCCCCGAAACCCGCATCACGCACCGACGCCGGGATAATGTCCAACCCGAAAGCGGCACGATATACATTGTTGTCGCGGCGTTGTATTTGCGTCAGGTAGTTATTGGCTTCCTGGAAACGCTTGCCGAGCAGCCCGTATTTCACCGCTATTTCGGCATTACTCCGGATGATAGAAAGCGATTTCGGCGTTTCAAAATATTGCGTGTAGAGCACATAATAGCCAATAGCCAGCGCTACGCTAAACAAGAAACCTCGAAAAATACGCATTACTTTTTTCTTACCGGAAGTACGCGATATTTCAAATAAAAGCGTTTCCGGATTAAATTTATAACGTAAACGTGCCATTTACCATAAAATTAAATTTAACGGGCAAATATAAGAAAAAAAATCCATATCCAAGAAAAAAAATGCGCTTCGGGCGATAAAGAACCTTCCCCAGCCCCCGAAGGGGGAGCAAGGAGGCGTAATATTATAATAATTTTTATTCATTCATTCCCGCGCTTCCTGTTCCTCCTTCGGGGGTGAGGGGGCTTCCCTCTAATTAGCCGGCGCGCCAGCCTCTTCACCTTTCCCCTAAAGGCTGGGTGCAAAGAAGAACGGAGGGTACTTTTTTGAAATCTTGAAATCTTTGAATTTTTAAATTGTTTTCGATGTCAGTCACTCCTCCTTTGGATGGATTGAAAGAGGGGTTCCCCTCAAGTTTTGCGGCGTATCCAAAAGGAAACCCTTGCCTGGGGGGCAAGGGTCGTGAACAAAGTTATGAATGAAAGGATTGGTTAGTAGAGTATCTGATGAATATCAGATAATCCTTGAATTCGATACAAAGGTACGAATAATTTTTCATCTATTGTGTTTATTTTTTCGCGGTATCTGTTCTTTTTATCCAATTCGTACCTTGCTACCTATTTCTAAGGAGAGGATATTATGATTATCGCAATAATTAGGTATTGCTTGTACTGCAAGGTCTGCGTAACTTTGCCAATCAAAATAAAAATGAAAAAAACAATAAAAAAACCAATGAAAAAAAGTTGTTTATTTTTTATAATATTTATATGTATTTTTCCTGTTGTGGCGAAATCATTACCCGAAAATGATACCACGTCCACGTCTGCGACCGTCTCGCAATGGCATAAAATAGCCTCGCGCCTGCAAGTGGGCGGCTATGGCGAGGCGGTGATGCAACGCATGTTTTACAGCGACAGCCCCGCGCGCTACGCCTACCCTGCCAGTCACGCCGACAAAACGCATGGGCGGACGGACTTGCCGCACGTCGTATTTTACTTGGGGTATGATTTCGGGCGCGGATGGAAAATGGCGACGGAAATTGAATTTGAACACGGCGGCGCCGGCTCAACCTACGAAATTGAAAAAACAGACGCCGGCGAATACGAAACCGAGATTGAGAAAGGCGGTGAAGTCGCCCTCGAACAGTTCTGGATTGAAAAGACATTCGCCCCTCACGCCAACCTGCGGCTGGGGCACATTATCGTGCCGGTGGGACTGACCAACCAATACCACATGCCGGTGGAATTTTTCTCTGTTTTGCGCCCCGAAGAAGAAGCGGCTATCCTGCCCTGCACGTGGCACGAAACCGGTATCAGCTTTTGGGGACGGGCAGGCGCGTGGCGCTACGAAGCCTTATTTATCGCCGGACTGGACGCCGAACGTTTCAGCAACGCCGATTGGATTGCCGGCGGCTCAACCTCGCCCTACGAATTTAAAATCGCCAACAATTACGCCGG
>JAIRLT010000079.1 GCA_031259225.1 Prevotellaceae bacterium | reverse complement strand
CATCCGGAAGACAATATGCTCCATCCGGAAGACAATATGCTCCATCCGGAAGACAATATGCTCCAGCCGGAAGATAGCATACGCCATCGGGTAGACCCTGCGACGTATGGGGAAGGGCGGATAAAAAACCGGGAAAGAAGGGCAACAGCGCCGGAAAGCAGTATGGACGGCACTATAGACGGGGGCAACTGTTCGGTGGCTCCCGGGAGGCTGCCGGAGAATAAGGAAACAAATAGTGCGCTATGGTTGCATTTATGGTAGGTGGCGGTGTTCCGGCAGCATATACTACTATTTTCGGCAGGTCAATTTACGGTAACAAAGAGGTCTTCCGGCAGCTGGTCAATCACGCCGATTTTTAGGGCTTCTGCAAAAAATTGTGCGACCGCCGTGCGTCCCCTGTCGCCCAAGTCAAGGGAAAAATCCGTTACATAAAGTTGAATATGCTGTCCGGTTACGCGCGGATTTATTTCCTGTGCATGTTGCGCCACAAAGGCAGCGCTTTCCTGCGGGTTGTTCAATGCAAATTCCACGCTGCGCCGCACCACACGCGCTATTTTTTGTTGCGTAGCGCCGTCCAACTTCCGCGATACCGCCATGCAACCCAACGGCACAGGCTGCGCTGTACGTTGTTCCCAGCATTGCCCCAGGTCGGCTATGAGGCGCAAGCCTTTAGCGGCATACGTGAACCGTCCTTCGTGGATAAGCGTTCCGGCAGCCATTGTACCGTTTAACACGGCTGTTTCGATGTCCGAAAAAACCATTTCATGCAGATGGTTTACCTGCGGGAAAGCCATTTTCAACAACAGTGCGGCGGTGGTATATTTTCCGGGAATGGCGACGGGAACATCCGCTAATGTACTCGGGGAAATGGCATCCCTGCTCACCAACAATGGACCATTGCCGTATCCCAGCGCGCTTCCCGACGGGAGGATTTTATACTTGCCAGCCACCAGCGCTGCGGCGTGGTAACTTAATTTCGTAATAGCCGCCTCTTCGTTGAAAGCCGCATGGTTCAACACTTCTATGTCTGCCATGCGAACAGCGAACGACAATCCTTCCGTATCAATTTTTTGATGCACCATCGCATCGAACATGAACGTATCGTTGGGACAAGGAGAGAAGAAAAAGTTCATTCTTTGAATTATGAATTATGAATTATGAATTATGGATTATGCCTATTGATTGTTTACTGCCTACTGCCTACTGCCTACTGTAAACTGCCTACTGTAAACTGCCCACTACCCTGCGGATTGCCGTTTCCAAGTTTTGTAAAGCCAGGGGGATATTCCATGCGGCTTTATTACGTATTTCCACTTTATTGGAAATAGCGCGCAGGGCGGCAAACGGAACTTTTTGCGAAAGGCATACATAAAAAAATGCGGCGCTTTCCATCGTCTCAATGCCGGGATGAAATCGTTGCTGCAACTCGTCTATCCGTTGCTGTGCACCGCTTGCCATTTGCAGCGTGATGCCGGTTACCGGTGGATATTCTTTGAATAACCCGGCAAATGCCGGCGGTATATCCGCTTTCAACGCGCCATCCACAAAGGGGAATGTGTTTTCATGCAATAGCTGTTCGTCGAACAAACTGCTGAAACCGGCAGGCGTCTGTACGCCGCTGTCGCCAAAATATTCTTTCACCGGGCAGACCACGCTGCCTACCGGAAACTGCCCGGAAAAACTTCCAGCAATGCCGACGTTAATAGCCAAATCATACGACCCGGCAAGCAATAATTTAGTAGTATGGTAGGCAGTGGACACCATGCCGATACCGGTTACGGAAAAGGTTACGGCATGCGCCGACGTTGCCGCAGCTTTTTGCGCTGCAAGCAGTTCATTGCCGGTAGCCGCTGTTATCAATAGTTTCATTTGTTATGTAAATGGTTTATGTGGCAAAATTACGTAAAATTTATAGATTTAACGACACCGGTACTGCCTACTGCCACTGATAAGGGTTGGCTTCAAAATCCTTAAAAATACGCAGGGTATAATTATCACCCAAATTTAAGGTTGCATACTGGTATTTATTTTCACCCATTCTTTCCTGTTCATCCATTTTTTTATCTTTTGGTGTATATTTGATAAATTTCACGTATATTTGAACATTGAATTCTAAGGTTACAGACCTATGCCCAGAAGTAAAAATAACCGGAAACGTGCAAAAAAGAGTTACCGCCCTGCCCAACCCCAAAACTACTTTAAACAAAAGCCGTCGCAGGCGCACCTGCGGCGCATGGAAGAAGTGGGGCGCAAACTGCTCCGGATTGTGGGCGTGGACGACGCTTTCCTTGACCGGATGACCAAGCAACAATTGCACGCGATACTGAGCTATCCGTGCGAAAAACCGCATGTGGTGATAAAAAAAGGCGAACGGGTTCCCCGCTCTTTTTTGCGCTACGTCCGCTCCACCCTGTTTGCCAGTCTGGAGCGGCACTGCCTGCATAACGACGCCGGCGTTGATCTTTCGGTAGCCGACGCCCTGAACTACGGTTTCGCTTTCCACAACGGAATGGTGCAATATCCCGGATGGAAACACATCGTGCTGGGCGAAGTAGATGCCGTCAGGGCGGCGCTCAAAGCAATAGAAGACGCGGGGATATTCCTCCGGCGCATGCAAGACCAGGTAACCAGCCTCATCAGGATGCCGTTGATGAATATCTCGCAGGTGCAATTCCGGCTCTACGGTTACCTCGGCAGTTATGAAGTGCGACCGTCGGGCGCCGTTGGCTTGACCATTTCCCTGACCTCTGCCGTACCCGAATGTATTGCATTCAAACATTTCAATATTTGGCGAAAAGCCTACCAGTTCTGTATAGGACCTATACAACTGACGGAAATGCTGCCCGCAAAAATCCGGTACCGCGACATCTTCCACACCTGCCGCGACGAGGACGACAGGGAACTGTTCGTCTATATCCAGCAACATGCCATCATCCGGCTCAAAGAACGCCTCCGGATACTGCCGCCAACCGAACGGATGATGCTTCTTTACAGTTCGCTGATGCTGTCGCCGAACATCGTGCCGGGTCCCGACGACCAGCCCCTTTTCGTGGCACATATTGACAATAATGAAAATGCAAAGAAAGAAATATTCGGTTACTTCTCTTTCGTCATACAGGGTGACAAACTGTTTATCCTTACATTCCTGCCCATCACCAGCGCATTGACTCCCGAAGGAAAACGCCTGCAAAAAAGGCTCCATCTCTCCACAAAAGACATCACCTATTTGGGGATGGATGCGTTGAACTTTTTATTCGACATTGATTTTGAACAAATCCCTTTGTTGAAGGAGGCGCTGATACAGTCCGGGATTTACGCGGCAAAGGAACACCTTCAAAGATGGCTGCAATGCCCGGATACGGCAAACGAGAAACAAACGGCTTTCGTCAAGAAATACTTTGAGGAACATCCTGCCAACAGCCCCGAGGCGCCGGAACCGTTAGAATAGCGCGTCACA
>JAIRLT010000058.1 GCA_031259225.1 Prevotellaceae bacterium | reverse complement strand
CGAGTCAAAGTTAAGTAATTTTCTTGGTCTACGGTTAATTTTATATTGAAAAGTTAGTATATCTTCGTCGGAGAAATTATTAAAGTATTCTTTTTTAGGGATATATTGTCTGATAAGTTTGTTCGTATATTCATTTAATCCCCTTTCCCCAGAGGAATAGGGATGTGCAAAATAAAATTCCGTATCTAACAGTTTAGCTATTTTTTTGTGTTCGTAAAATTCACTTCCATTATCAGAAGTGATGGACAAAACCATTTTCTTGTAAGGTAAGAGTAAGTAGAATAATTCTATCGCTAAATTTTTCGCGTTTTTCCCTTTTGGTAATTTTTTAGTCAGTAGGAAGCCTGTTTTTCGTTCGGTAGCAGTTAAAATAGCTCCCTTGTTTTCTTTCCCGATTATGGTATCAATTTCCCAGTCGCCTATTCGTTCTTTTTTGTTGATGACTTCCGGTCGCAGGTCAATGGACACCTTATCAGGTATTACTACTTTTTTCCCACCGACCGGTCGCTTGCGGTGTTTAAGCCGGTGTCGCAGGTGTGTATAAAGTGTTCCCCCCTGTCGTTTATCTTCCCGGATAAATTGATAAATCCGCTCATGGCTCACCATGGGAATACCGTCTCGTTTGGCTTTTCCGACGATTTGTTCCGGTGCCCACTGTTCTTCGGTAAGCTCTATAATAATCTTTTGTTTGACAGACTCAGTAAATGTTCGTTTTTTGGCAAACCGTTCTTTCCGTTCGTTGGCGTATTGCTGTGCCATGTGTGGGGAATATCCCCGCTTGTGGCTGTTCCGCTTAAGTTCCCGGCTGAGCACTGATTTGTCCTTGCCTATGGCAATACAGATGTTCTTTCTGGTACACCCTGCTTCCAACATCCGGAAAATTGTGTACCTTTGTTCTTGAGTTAAATGTTTTTTTGTTTTCATAACAACTAAAATAAGACTTTTTTCTCAATCGTGTTTCGGGGGTACCCCAGAAACACGATTTTTTTTTTCTTATCTCAGTTGCATTTACTATTTGAACTTACCTATGAGTTATGAATTGGCTGCCGCGCCAGCATCATTCTCCACTCGCGTAGTGTGGGGGCTCGCAATGACGGGGCAGATGAATAAGGGAATAAGGGTATTGTTCCTATTCTTTCCCTTTTGCTACTAAGGGGGCTTTTTTAATAGTGGTTAGTGATTAACGGTGAGCGCTGGCGCGCCAGCATCATTCTCCACTCTCCACTCTCCATTCGCGAAGCGAAGCCTAATTCATAACGCCTAATTCATAATTTACTTTCCATTGTGAAGTATTTTCAGTAAATTTGCGGGGTCAATTACCAACCATACGTGATAAATGAACAATTTTAAATACCTTAACAATTTAACCGGCTGGGCAGTTTTTGCCGTTGCCGCCGTTACCTACCTCCTGACAATTGAACCGACCACGAGTTTTTGGGACTGTGGCGAATTTATTGCCTCTTCCTATAAGCTGGAAGTCGGGCATCCGCCGGGAAACCCCTTATTCCAAATGCTCGGACGGCTGTTCAGCATGTTCGTGGCAAAGGAACATGCCGCCATGATGATAAATGCGATGAGCGCCCTGTGCAGTGCGTTTACGGTGTTGTTCCTCTTCTGGACGATTACGCACCTTGCGCGCCGCATTATGGAGCGCGGCAAAGAAACGGCTTTATCGCATGGCAATATGATTGCTATCCTCAGCGCCGGCGCGGTCGGGGCGCTGGCTTACACGTTTTCCGATACGTTTTGGTTTTCGGCGGTAGAAGCGGAAGTATATGCACTGTCGTCGCTGTTTACGGCGGTGGTGTTCTGGGCGATTTTGCGGTGGGAAGAAGAAGCCGATAAAAAATATGCCAACCGGTGGCTGGTGCTGATCATTTACCTGATGGGATTGTCCGTTGGCGTACACCTGTTGAATTTACTGGCGCTCCCGGCGATTGTGCTGGTATATTATTTCAAAAAATATCCCGTTTCGTTTTGGGGAATTGTTTTTTCGTTGATTATATCAGTACTGCTGTTGGGTTTCGCCATGTGGCTTATACCGGCGTTGCCGCGTATGGCGGGCTTTGTAGACCGGATATTTGTGAACAGTTTCGGACTGCCGTTTAATTCGGGTGCGGTGTTCTTTGTGTTCGCGCTGTTTGCGCTGCTGGCGTGGGCGATTTATTATACGCACCAAAAGAAAAAATACTTTTTAAATACGGCGGCGCTTTGCTTCACGGTGTTTGTAATCGGTTTCACGTCGTTCGCCATGGTGGTTATCCGCTCGTCGGCTAATACGCCCACCAACGAAAACCAGCCGGATAATGCGTATTCATTGCTTTATTACCTCAACCGCGAACAGTACGGCAGTGTGCCGCTGCTCTCGGGACATTCTTTCGCCACGCCGCCCATAGCAAGGAAAGAAAATAATAAATATGTTAAAGACAACGGCAAATACGTGCAAAAGCAAGGTTCTATCACCGAATATGAATATGACAGCCGTTATACCATGTTTTTTCCGCGTATGCACAGCCGCCAGCCGGAACACATCGCGCATTACCGGCAATACATCAGCGGGCGCGGGAAAGCAGCGCCGTCCTTGGAACGGGATGGCGAAGTGGAATACTTGCCGACCTTCCGCGAAAACCTTACGTACTTTTTCGACTACCAGTTAGGATGGATGTACTGGCGCTATTTTATGTGGAATTTTGCAGGACGGCAAAATGATATACAGGGACACGGCAACAGTTTCCATGGCAACTGGGAATGCGGTATCCCCTTTATCGACAAGGCGCGGCTGGGAAATGTCGACGAAATGCCGCCCTATTTAGCCAACCACAAAGCGCGCAACCATTATTACCTGTTGCCGTTGTTACTGGGCTTGGCAGGGCTTTTCTACCAACTGAAAAAAGACAAAAAGAATTTTTCCGTCATTGCCATATTATTTATCCTTACCGGCATTGCCATTGTCGTGTACCTTAACCAACCGCCGAACCAGCCGCGCGAACGCGACTATGCCTATGCCGGTTCGTTCTACGCTTTCACCATTTGGATTGGCTTGGGCGTGCTGGCGGTATATGAAATGTTCCGCCAAAAAATCCCGGCAACGGCGGCGGCTGCAGTTGCCGGCGGATTATGCATCCTCATCCCGGCGCAGATGGGCGCCGCCAACTGGGACGACCACAACCGCAGCAACCGTTACACGGCACGCGACGTAGCCTACAATTACCTCATGTCATGCGAAAAAAATGCGCTGATTGTTACCGTCGGCGACAACGACACGTTCCCCCTCTGGTACATTCAGGAAGTGGAAGGCGTGCGTACCGATGTGCGCGTGGTGAACACCAGCCTGCTGAGCGCCGACTGGTATATCGACCAAATGCGCATCCGGCAATACGACTCGCCGCCGTTGCCGATTAAAATAGCCCGCGAAAATTACCTCGCCGGAACCAATGATTATGTCTGGATAAACGAACAAATCACCCGTCCGGTAAATGTAAGGGAAGTTACGGCAGGCGGGAAAGTGTACTCGCCGCCGCGAAACCTGGTGCTGCCGGTGAATAAGGAAAATGTCTTGAAAAACGGTACCGTGCGCTTCCGGGAAGCAGTCGTTCCCGAAACGGATACGTTTAGCATAGCAGCCACCACACATGAAGACGACCTCAATAAAATTCCCGACGCCATCACGCTTACTATCCCGAAAACAGTGGACGGCTCATCGAAAAGCGGCATCACAAAAACCGAGATGATACTCCTCGATATATTGGCAAATAACGATTGGGAGCGTCCCATATATTTTGTTTCGATGGGAGGCGACGTTGATTTGGGATTGCGCGACTACTTGCAATACGACGGCTTTGCCAACCGGCTAACGCCTTTCCGCAATGCCTCATTGACGAATAAACCGGATATTATAACAGCCTACGACCGGCTGAAAAACGTGTACCGCTGGGGCAACATCAACCATCCGGATACATGGATTGACTATAACACATTCCTTTCCCTGACCGCTATTTTGAACATCCGGAACATGCACGTGGAAACCGCTGAAGCCTTACTCTCCATAGGTGAAAAAGAAAAAGCCGTTGAAATACTCGACCTCGCTGCGGAACGCATGCCCGACGAGCTATTCCCCTATTGCATATCTTCCCTGCAAAGCGACGCAACGGTTGTAAACCTTGTTGAACAATACTACGCCGCAAGCGACAGCGCCAAAGCGGATGCGATAGCAGAACGCTTTATAAAAGAAGCCGACGAAAACCTGTTCTTCTACACCCGCGCAAAGAACGGCGGGGAACGCGAAATAGATTACACGTTGCAAATATTGAATTACCTGGCGTCCGTCTGTTATTCTTCCGGGCACATGGAACTGAGCCTGGCTGCGCAAAAAGTATGGTACGACCACCTGAAATACCTGCGCGACAGGAACCCCTACCTCTTTACCCTGTTAAAACAAAAATACCGGCTGGAAGACGATGACCTCGACTAATCCCCGCAAAATGCTAAACGCAGTATGTTATTAGAAATAAAAAATCTTCACGCCGGCATTGGTGGAAAAGAAATCCTGAAAGGAATTGACCTCTCCATTCATGCGGGTGAAGTGCATGCCATCATGGGACCAAACGGCTCGGGGAAAAGCACCCTTGCGGCGGTACTGGCAGGGCGCGACACATTCACCGTTACCAACGGCGAAGCGCTGTTCAATGGAAAAAACCTGTTGGCGTTGCCTCCCGAAGAACGCTCGCACGAAGGGCTATTCCTAGGCTTCCAGTATCCCGTGGAAATTCCGGGCGTAATAAATGTGAACTTTATGAAAGCGGCGGTCAATGAACACCGCAAACATAAAAACCTGCCCTCCCTTTCGGCGGCGGAATATTTAAAACTCATGCGCGAGAAAATGGCGATTGTCGAAATGGATCCTACTTTTTCGGCACGCGGCGTGAATGTAGGTTTTTCGGGCGGCGAAAAAAAACGCAATGAAATATTCCAATTAGCGATGCTCGAGCCCACCCTCGCCATCCTCGACGAAACCGACAGCGGGCTTGATGTAGACGCCTTGCGCATCGTAGCCGGCGGCGTAAATAAATTGAAACGCCCCGACAATTCCTTTATCGTCATCACCCACTACCAACGCTTGCTGGATTACATTATACCCGACGTCGTGCATGTCCTGTACGACGGGCGCATCGTCAAAACCGCCGGCAAAGAACTGGCGCTTGAAGTCGAACAAAAAGGATACGACTGGCTGAAATAATTTACAGATTTACGGATTTACAGATTTACGGATTTGGCTGGCGCCGGAAACAATTTACAGATTTACGGTTTTACAAATTTACAGATTGGGCTGGCGCACCGGTTTCTTTTGTCCATTATTCATTAACTATTTGAACTTACCACTTCATTAACTTCTCTAACTTCATTAACTTCTATTGTTCATTAAAATTATGCTCCTTTACCTGAAAAAGTATTATCTTTGTGGTAGAATACCATTGATTTTTTGTAGAAATGTATTTAGACAATTACAAAAACAGTGTAGTGGAATGTTGCAGGCAGAACAGGGTAAAATCGTTGTACGTATTCGGCTCTGTTTTGACGGATCTTTTCAACGAGAAAAGTGATATTGACCTGGTGGTAGACATTGATGCGTCCGACCCGTTGGTTTATGCCGACAGCTATTTCAATTTGAAATTTACCTTGCAGGATTTACTTCAGCGCCCTGTGGATTTGCTGGAAGATAAAGCAATCAGAAATCCTTTTATGCGCAAATGTATTGATGATACCAAACAGTTGGTCTATGCAAAACAGTAAGACATCCGCTATTAAGATTTACGTGATGGATATAGCGCAATCTATAGCGGAAATATTCGATTTTCTGCCTGCACAGCGCAATTTTTTCGAGTTTCAAAAAGATATAAAAACCCGTAAAGCTGTTGAGCGCAATATTGAAATTATTGGGGAAGCAATGAATCGGATACTAAAAATCGACCCTGATTTTCCGATAGACGCCTCCCGTAAAATTGTGGATACGCGAAATCGTATTATACACGGATATGACAGCGTTTCGGAAGATGTATTATGGTTAATCATCGTTAATTATTTGCCTGCTCTTGAAAGGCAAGTAAAAGAGTTTCTTAATACCATACAAAATAACGCGCTATAAACCGGCAGCGCTCTGTTTGGCGCAGTTTCCGGACATTACCTGAAAATTTTTCTTCTTTAATTCCAGTTATTTATCAATTTTTAAACTAAAAAATTAGTTTAAACTAAAATTTTAGTTTATCTTTGCAAAAAATTAATCATCATGAAAAAGAACATTGAACTGACCAAAGCCGAAAGTGAAGTAATGCACCTCCTCTGGAATAAAGGCGAGGCGCTGGTGCAAGACCTCGTTGCCGAGATGCCGAAACCCAAACCGGCATACAATACGGTGTCCACCATTGTGCGTATCTTGGAGCAAAAAGGCATCGTCGGACACAAGGCGCACGGTCGTTCCCACCGCTATTATCCCTTAATAAAAAAAGAGAAATATGCACGCGGCTACATGAAAGATGTTATGCATAATTTTTTCGGGAACTCCGTGCCGGAAATGGTTTCCTTCTTTACCCAACAGGAAAACCTCTCAGTGAAAGAACTGGAAACCATAAAGCAACTCATCGAAAAAGAACTGCACGAAAAGAAAACAACTAACCTGCAAAAAAGGAGGAAATAACCATGATTTTCCTGACGTATCTTTTGAAATCAGGCGTGTGCGCAGCTATCCTCTGGATGGCTTACTACGCGCTGCTGCGCAAGGAAACGCATTTTGCGTTCAACCGGTTTTATTTGCTGTCGGTCATTCCGCTCAGTAGCATTGTCCCATGGTTGCGGTTGCCGTTGCTGCCGCCGGAAGAAAGCGCGGCGTTTATAACGATAGGCGAAATCTCTACCGAGCCGCTTGCCGCGCCTGCTACGCAAAGTTTTTCGGTTGCCACGCTGTTACTGGTTATTTATTTTTCGGGCGTTGGCTTTGTAGCTTTCCGTTTTTGCCGGCAGCTATACCGCATGCACCGCGTTATTGCAGCAAGCCGTTTTTCGGATACTAAAAATTATTCTGCATTTACTTTTTTCAGGAAAATCTACATTAACAGGCATGCGTTGTCTGCCGGCGACTACGAGAAAATCCTGTGGCACGAACAGGTGCACGCCCGCCAATTGCACAGCGTAGATTTGATCGTTGCACAATTGTTTGTGATGCTTCAATGGTTTAACCCATTTGCGTGGTGCTTGAAAAAATCCATCGTTGCCACGCACGAATACCTTGCGGACGCGCAGGTATTGGCGCACGGCGTGGACGTCAATATATACCAAAAACTTTTATTCAACCAAACCACCGGCGTATATCCGGAATATGCCAATGGTTTCAGTTATTCACTTACTAAAAAACGACTAATTATGATGACAAAAAACAACACAGGCAAATTTTTTGCTTTGAAATTATGTTGCATGCTACCCGCCATTGCCTTGCCGGTAGCCATGTTTGGACTCTCTACGGCGGAAATCGCTTCGCCGGTAAACCCTGAAAAAACAGTTGCCCTGACTGCGGCAAATGATACGCTTGTTGTTACCCCAACCGATAAGGATGCAAAAAGCGACGGTATAGTTGTGGTCACAATGAAATCGGGGATAGTCATGGCTTTCGGCAGTGACGAACTGTCATCAATGGAAGCGTTAGCTCCCGGCGATATACAGTCGATAGCCGTAAATAAAAACACTGCTGAGAAAACAACGACCGCTTTTTCCGTCGGTGCAGGTAACATCACAGTTGTAACGAAATCGGGGGAAACACGCGTCTTTGACGAAAATAATATTAAAGAATTGGATGCGTTAGTTACCGGCGATATACAGTCGATAACCATACAAAAGGACACTGCTGCTCCTAAGAAATCAACGGTAAAATACACTGTTGCCGCAAAGGACACTACTACTCCTAAAAAATCAACGGTAAAATACACTGTCGTTTCTGTTGTTTATAATCCCGGCGAGGTAGATGTTCAACCCCAATACCCCGGCGGAATAGTCAAGCTCATGGATTTTATTAAAGCCAATTTGAAATATCCCCAAAAAGCCGCCAAACAAAAAATACAAGGCAGGGTAGCCGTACAATTTACTGTTAAAGCCAACGGTAAAATTGCTGATGTATCCGTGCTACAAAGCGTCAACCCGCTGCTGGATGCGGAAGCAGTGCGTGTGGTAAAATCCATGCCGGCATGGACACCCGGTAAACTTAACGGGGAAGCAGTAGCTGTTCGCTTTATTTTGCCGATAGATTTCCAACTCCCAAAAGAGAAAGAGGCGGAAACGAAATAACGTTCCAAAATGTTGCATGATTAAAAGCCTACTTTGATTTTTTTCAAAGCAGGTTTTTTATTTGTTATTTTTATAATTTTATGTACCTTTGTACAATTCATCAAAACATAATTTTAACGCATAATACCATGACAAAAAAAAATTCAATATTATTATTTGCCATAGCGCTACTGTTTGCATTTGCATGTAGCACGGGAAAACAAAACATCATCAAAGGGAAAATTGATGGTTTGGAAGTGGGCGACAGGATTATCCTGTCTG
>JAIRLT010000097.1 GCA_031259225.1 Prevotellaceae bacterium | reverse complement strand
GTTAGAGGAATGAAGTGCAGAGTGCGTTTAGCAAAACACTTTGCAATTATTGGCAGCAGATAAAAACTTGCAGCAGGGGGTTGTTTTATAAAAAAGTTTGTGTTTGTGGGTACGTACATAAAGCAATCTCCAAAGGCTGCAAAAAGTAATAACAATAAAAATTTAAATTTTATGAAAAAAATTCTTCTTTTCTTGTGCTTGTTGCTATTGGCAACGGGTTGCGCCACACAAAAACGAACAGTTTCCCGTGTGGAAAGCGTTCCGGTATATTACACCGGCGATAATAAACCAGCGGCGTTTTCCGGTGTGGTTACGTATTCAAATAGAAGCCCCCTAACCCCCAAAGGGGGAAAGAACGACTAAAACAATGAATAATGAACAATACAACGAAGCACGTCATTCCGACCGGAGCGCGCGAGGAACGAGCGCGCGGAGCGGAGGAAACTGCCCCAGAACGCAGGCAGTTTGGGTTGGACAGCGGGGTATCGCAACAGATTCCTCGACTCCGCTACGCTCCGCTCGGAATGACGATGTAATTGGAAATAAACAACAACTAAAAAATAAATGTTATGAAAAAAATTATCTTTCTTTTCGCCCTGCTTGCAAGCATTGCAGCAAGCGCGGCAGTAAAGGTTACGCCATTAGACGTAAACTACAACACAAAAACGGTAACCTTTAGCGTGTCATGGACAAGCAACGCCGCCAACAACCGCGTGTGGGTATGGGTAGATTTGTGCCCTGTTGCCGGCACATCGCCCGGCACATTTGCCAAAGCCGTTATCAGCAGTCCGTCGGTAACCGCCGGCAGCATTGCCGAATTTAATCAACGCGGCTTTTATGTCAATGCTAATCCCACGACCGTAACCGCTACATTGGACAACGCCACCGGTACATTCAACTGGTGCGTTTACGGTAGCGACTTCCCGCCCAACGCAAAGGATAATGGCAGCGGCGGCTATGACTTACGCGGCTCGCCGCCGTTTATTATCAACGGCACGATAGAATGGACTGCGAACACTTATTCCGGCAGTGAGATAACCGCACTGACCGACGCCACCGGTTGCCCGGGCGTATGGTGCGGCAGGGATGACGAAGCTGCGGGATTGTTGGACTGTTGCGCTACCGGTACCACGAAATGCAGCAGCACGTGCAAAAAGAACGGGACTTATGAAACATATGATGGCGGGTGCACGGGTGCCTGCAACACGGCGTATGTGCAACTACGAAATCAATGTGGTGAAGTTGAAAATCAAACTTACGGGACGTACACCGACACATCATGCTCCGACGGCTGCGGACCACAATATGATATGTATTGCAACAGTCGCTGCGACGCAGCACACACCCTAGTTGAGATATACAGAGCCGAAGGTCATTATGAAAGAAACCAGCGGTGTATTGCCTTTTGCAAAGACTATCCGCGCTATAACGCCGATGAACCATATCACCAACCCAACCAGTATTATTGCTATTGTTGTAACTAATTCAGATGGATAATGTAAAAATTGACCAAAAAATATTTGATTAAATTAATAGCGTTTCACCCAAACGCCACCTCCGTTGCACCTTGTCCCCGTTAGGGTTTCAGCGTGCAACCATGAAATAATAAAAATGTTCTCGAAATATAGGACAGAGGAAAAAAAACACCTCTGTCCCCGTTCAGTAGATAAATAATCACGTCGCTACTGAACGGCTAAGGTGCGAACACACCAAAGACAGAGGTGTTTTATACCTCAGTGGTGTGTTCGCACCTATATTTTTAACGTGATTAAATGCAAAAATACGAAAAAATAACACTACTATGCAAATAAACTGAAGATGGTTACAAATGCAGGTGCTTTTAATCGAAGTAACGGCGTATGAAAACGGCGCATGGTGGCTGCATTTATTGTTGGTAGCGATATTTCCATAGGGCAATGCACTACCGGACAAGTGCAATTATCTTCTTGCACATTGAATACCCGGTTGTATTTGGTACTTGAAGTTTCGGTCATGGAATGCCTGTTGCACGGTCTTCCCGGTTGAAATAATTTTTGTACATTTGTAAAAAAAATGCCATGAAAACAGGAGATAAAGCAAAAGTTGCGCCGGCACTTACCGGGCTTGACGAATGGGTAGAAGGCACTATAATAGAGGTGAAGAAAAATCCATTCACAGGAACTGTTATTGCTATTAAAGATAAATTAAACCGTATTTTTTTCGGCGAGGAAAAATATTTTAAACTGGCATAAGCAAAACTAATGTTTGCAATCGCATTCGATATGGTCATATCTGACCTGAAAAAGCATTACAGAGAACCGTATAATAATGCTTATTATGAGATAAGCCTTGTATTGGAAAAATTTGATTTCTACAATACGCAAGGAAGCGTGTATCTTTCCACAAACAACGACATGGCAAATCTTTTAACGGCTGTTATTGCACTTAAAAATATTGATTGGTTTAAAAAATCTGTGCGGGATATTCGTGTATTCAGGGTAGAAGATTGGTCAAATTTTACCGATTTTATAAAAAACTAACTACTGTTATAGTCCTTGTATTTCCTCATAAATTCAAATAGTTTTATTCACCTGTGCATTATTCAAAGTAATTCATGTAAAGTTGTTTTTCTAAAAATTTTTACCACGTGAAATTTATAGATACGCATATCCATTGGTACGTCGAAGATTTTAAAGAGGACTTGGCAGCGGCGATAACGCGGGCGCAGGCAGCGGGCGTAGAGAAATTTATTTTGCCGGCAGTTCATAAAGCGACACATGCGCCGATGATGGAAACAGCGGCGCGCTTTGCCGGCAGTTGTTTTCCCTGCATCGGGTTGCATCCGACGGAAGTAAATGAGAACTGGCGCGAAGAATTGGATTTTATTGCACAACAACTTTCCGGAAACGCCCAAACCTTTGCCGGCATTGGCGAAACAGGTATTGACCTGCACTATGGCGCAGCCTTTATCACGGAGCAAAAAATCGTTTTTGAACAGCAATTACGGTGGGCAGCTGCTTATCAATTGCCGGTGATTATTCATGCACGCGAAGCGTTTGAAGAAATATTCAGCGTCTTGGATAAAGTAAAATCATTGCCGTTGCGTGGCGTGTTCCATGCTTACTCCGGCAACATGGACGTTTTTGAGCATATCAGCCGTTACGGTGATTTCAAAATAGGCGTTGGCGGCGTAGTAACTTTTAAAAATGCCGAATTGGCACAGGTAGTGGAAACATTGGACTTGCGCCATGTAGTACTGGAAACGGATGCGCCGTGGTTGTCGCCAGTCCCGTACCGCGGGCAACGCAACGAAAGCAGCTATATTCCGTTCATTGCGGAAAAAATCGCCGCATTGAAAAATTGCCCGTTGGAAAAAGTCGCTGCTACCACTACTGCCAACGCCGAACAGCTTTTTAATGTGCTAATGTGATGATATGATGATGTGCTTAGTGGTGCCAGTCAAATCTGTAAATCTGTAAATTCGTAAATCTGTAAATCCATAATATGATACCTTCTATATTGATTATCTACACCGGTGGGACGATTGGCATGAAACACCATCCCCAAACCGGTGCGCTTACACCTGTTAATTTTCAAGAGATAGAACAGGAAGTGCCGGAATTGAAGAAATTCAATTTTCACCTGCACACTTATTCCTTTCACCCGTTGGTTGATTCGTCGGAAATTCAGCCGGAGTTTTGGGTGCGGCTGGCGCAGTTGATTTATGATAACTATGCGGCGTACGACGGGTTTGTCGTACTGCACGGCACGGATACGATGTCATATACCGCGTCGGCGTTGAGCTTTATGCTGGAAAACTTGTCGAAGCCGGTAGTGTTTACCGGTAGCCAGTTGCCGGTTGGGTTGTTGCGCACCGACGGAAAAGAAAATTTAATTTCTGCGGTTGAAATTGCTGCTGCCGTAAAAGACGGCAAGCCCTGCGTACCGGAAGTAACGGTCTTTTTCGACAACCAGCTTTTTCGCGGCAACCGCACAACAAAATACAATGCGGAACAATTCCGGGCGTTTCGTTCCGCCAATTATCCGCCGCTGGCAGAAGCGGGCGTATCCATAAAATACCATGATGCTTTTATTCACCGCGGGAGACAAGCCTTGCCGTTACGCCTGCATACCAGATTGGACGGTAATATTGCCGTGCTGAAAATCTTTCCGGGCATGGGGCGCAACGTAGTTGAAGGTATCCTGAATATTGACGGACTGCGCGCAGTAGTGCTGGAAACTTACGGTTCCGGCAATGCGCCTACGGTTTCATGGTTTATTGAAGCATTGCGGAAAGCTATCGCCCGTGGCGTTATTGTGTTGAATGTATCGCAATGCCACGCCGGCATGGTTGAAATGGAAAAATATGAAACCGGCATTCTTTTGAAACAGGTAGGCGTCGTAAGCGGCTATGACAGTACTACAGAAGCAGCAGTAACAAAATTAGCATTCTTATTGGGGCAAAGCAACGACTATAAATTTATCGTAGAACAATTGAATTATTCGTTCAGTGGTGAAATTTCAAAATAAATTACTAATTTTGCGCACCAAATAACAGGAGAGATGGCCGAGTGGTCGAAGGCGCACGCCTGGAAAGTGTGTAAGCTCCAAAAGGGCTTCATGGGTTCGAATCCCATTCTCTCCGCTGAAACTGTTCACATGCTAAGCGTAGCATGTATAGAAAAAAATTACAAATACTATTCCTTTGGTATATCCTTTGTGTTCCGCTGCCGGCGCAGGAAATAACCATTCTTTTCACGCATGACTTACATTCGATGTTTGTGCCGCACCGCGTGCAAAATGCCGCCGGGACATTTGCGCTGCAAGGTGGCTATGCCTCTTTATACACTGCGATACGGCAGGCGCGGGAACAATATCCCGGGCAAACGGTTTTAGTTGATGCCGGCGATTTCTCGAGCGGTTCATTTTTCTACATGCTCTTCCCAACCGATTGCGCAGAGCTGCAACTAATGGCTTTGATGAATTATGATGCGGTTACGCTGGGCAACCATGATTTTGATTTTGGTACGGACGGCTTGGCGGAAGCGCTCACTGCCGCAAAACAAACAGGAAATTACCCGCCTGTTGTGGCGGCGAACGCCAAACCGCTAAACCCTTCATTGGCGCGGCTGGCAACGGCTTTTGACTACTACGGGGTCAGGGAATACATCATCGTGGAACGCAACGGCAAGCGCATTGGTATTTTCGGATTGATAGGCGATGAGGCGGTACGGAATGCGCCGGCTGCCGCTGCCGTAGACTTTGAAAGCCGGTTCGATGCGGCTACGCGTATAGTGAAAAAGTTGCGCAACGATGAAAAAGCAGACCTCGTCGTTTGCCTGTCCCACAGCGGCACCAGCGCGATTAAAAAATATTCGGAAGACGAACAACTGGCGGAAAAAGTTCCGGGAATTGACGTTATCATCAGCGGGCACTCGCATACCCTGCTGCCGGAGCCGCTGGT
>JAIRLT010000230.1 GCA_031259225.1 Prevotellaceae bacterium | reverse complement strand
ATAATTTCCAGTTGAAATCCTGCCGGGTCGGCGCGATGTAAATAATAATCATAAAAATTATTTCCTATCACACAGACCAACGTGTCCTTTTCCAATGAATACCGTGCGCGATACTGTCCACCGTGTCCCGTACCGCTTCCAAGCAATATGAAAGACAGTACAAGGCATGGAATTATCGCCAACAGGAAAAAATATCTTCTACAAGTATGCATACGCTTTGATTGTTTTTTAATAGAAATACCATGCCAGCCCTACTTTGAAAACCCTTTCCGGGCGCAGGTAGTGAAGTGCGGAGAAGAAATCGTTGTTGGGCCAACGTTCGGCTACATTCAGCACTTTTAAAAAGATGTGCGCATGTTTCCATTTCAGGTGGATGAAAGCGTCAAGGTAAGGATAGTTGCCGATGGAACGCCTGTCCTGCGTATAAAATGCGCCGGTGGCGGGGTTGTAAGCATAAGCATAGTAAGAGGTGTTGTAATACATATCAACGCCTAATTGCGCCGTGAGCACATTTTTTACCAGCGGCGCCTGCAAATAATAAGTCAGGTTACCGCTTACCAGCGGCAGGGGCAACACCGTGTTGTCGGAGGACATTTGCAACAGGATACGGTGTTCCAAGTGAAACCACCAAAGTTTGAAATCTTTTTTCACGGACGCAGCAAGTATGCTTAATTCGCTTCCATGCTGTACGGGGCGGGCGCTGTTATCAAAATACACCGCACCGGACAGCAACGAATAATTAAACGACGCTTCCAGCCGCCAGTCCGGAATAGCAAGCGTAGCCTGCAATTTCACCTCTTTGGTTTTGTCGAAATCATTTTGCCAGGTAAAATGATTTGCATACGTGTTGTTCAGGAAATAATCGGGACGGCGGGTTTGGAACACGACATTTCCCGTCAGGTGTACGCCGCCCTTTAACGGATACAGTGAAATGCCGACCGTTCCGTCTATCAGCAAATCGTGTTGTGTGTACCCGGCGAAATCGTAGCGCGAGAAAGCCGACCAATGGAAGTAACGGCGGAAAATGCCCGACGCATTAGCATAAAGGTAAAAATTATTCTGCGTAGCATTGCCGTCCGGTGGCGACATATAAAGCTGCGGACGGAAGACATAGTTCGAAAGATGGCTGTAACCAATGCCTCCGGCAAGTTTCGACACAATGGCGGAAGCCGACCACGGTTGCAGCGTTAAAAAGATTTTGTTGTCGAAAAGCGCCATGCGCATGGAATCCCGCGACTGCGCCGGATGGATGTAGAAAGCCTCGTTGTAAAAGGCGCGACCGGCGCTGTCGGTTTCGCTTATCTGGTCGTAGTAGGTGCGTGCGATGGTGGTGTATTCGGCGGCATGCCCAACATAGATAGCCGTTCCGTCATCTTTCAATGTACTGTCGTTGCGGAAAAAATTCAACGGGATACCATACGAGTGGGTAACAAAAAACGAATAATAATTTATCTTGGACGACGCGGCATTCAGCGATACCGGCAACGTGCGCACATCCATTATAGTGTCCAGCACAAAAGTGTCGTCGGTAACGCCGCCGTTTTCATTGTTGTTCCAACTGTTGTAGATAAATCCCGCCTGTGCGTTATAGCGTTTTCCCGAATAGCTGGTGGAAATAGTAAGGGCATTGTTATCGGTGGCTTCGTGCTGCAACGATCCCCGCGTACCGAAATGGCGGTATTGTATCGTGCCGTTCCACGCCGGGCGCATGTTGGCGCTCACTAATACGCCTACGTTGCCTTCTTCAAACATGCTGTTGCCGAAAAGCGTTCCCGAATACAGGAAACGCGTGTAAGCCGTTTTGGTATTATAAAATGAAATATTGTCCGGCGTAATAGCGTACTCCAAATAAGGATTGAGGTAATAGAAATAAGGATTTTCCTGCCGCTTGAAATAATTATGCAATACCACCGCAGACCCCACCGTGCCTAAGTAATCAGCGCCCGCGCCATGTTGCAGGAACGGGTAATCGACCCGGTAAGCGCTGTACGAAGTGTCGAGCGTGAACGGCTGCAAGGTATTCACATAACGGTTGTGCCGCCATGCAAAGACCCGTTTGTGTTTGAGCGTGTCGCCGAATAAATGCGTTTCCAGCAAACGCGGTGCGGCGGTATCCTGCGGCGCTTGCGTTCCGGCGCCTCGCGGGTCTATGTGTAAGGTAGTATCGCCTTGGGCAGCGGGGGCAGGAGTGCCGGAGGGCGTTTGTAGCGGAAGATTTCCGGTGTTGGAGTCTATGGTTTTGGCGCCGTCTAACTGTTTTATGCGTTGGTCTTGCGCCGCCGCATCCAACGACACACACCATAAGAAAAGCATTCCGGCATAAATTAAAAATGGACGCAAAGTTATCATAGTTCGGGTGCAAAGGTACTAAAAAATAGTGAATGCAAGAGCCGGCTAATTCCTAATTTAAAAATTCAAAGATTTCAAAAAGAACCGCCGGCAAGTTTCCTTACCGGCGGTTCTTCTTTGCATCCAGCTTTAAGGGCAAAGGGTACAAGGTAAAGGGTGAAGGGGGCTGGCGCAGGCTAATGTGCTAATGTGACTAATGTGCTAATGTGATTAATTGGCTGGCGCGCCAGCCGACTTACGACTTATGACTTACGACTAAACTGGATTGCTTCGGGCTGCGCCCTCGCAATGACGGTACGCTACGCCCTAAACGACCGCCGTATATTTTAAAGTAGTCCGTATTTACGTTTTAAGCGCTCAATTGCTTTTTCTGAAATACTGTTTTGCTCGCCCTTATCGTATATGGTAAGTAGATAAATTTTCCCACTTTCCTCGTTCGCCCAAAAAAGATAAGTAATAATCCGGGCGCCACCTCGCTTGCTAATCGCTTAATTTCTTTGACAAAATCGTCAGTCGTTATTATTGCGAAGCTCATAAATCAGCTCATCTAATGTTTTTTCTTTTTTCTTACCATCCATCATTAGCTTTACGTCTTT
>JAIRLT010000134.1 GCA_031259225.1 Prevotellaceae bacterium | reverse complement strand
GCGGCTGAAAAAGGGTTGAAACGTTTATTCGACGCCGCCAGGGCAATAGAAAAATTACCGCTTCCGGAAACGGCAGCCCACACTGCCGAAGTGGATGGAATTGCGAAAAAAATCTACGAAGCCCTCGACGACGACCTCAATACGCCGGTGGCTATTGCCCGTCTGTTCGACGCCGTGCGGTTAGTCAATGCCGCCAGCGACGGGAAAGAACTGTTGGGAAAGGCGGCGGTGGAACAATTGCGGCAACTGTTCCACGACATTATTTCCGGCGTGCTGGGTCTGCGCGACGACCGGCAAGCGGGCAATAACACCGCTTTGCTCGACGGCGTCATCAAAATGGTTCTTGATGTGCGCGCCGCCGCCAAAACTAATAAAGATTTTGCCACCAGCGACAAAATCCGCGACGAACTGGCGAAACTCGGCGTCGTAGTGAAAGACACGAAGGATGGAAGCAATTACAGCCTGACATAGAAGCAAATATATTTTGTTATACATTTTATTGGGAAAAAAATGTATAAATCGAACAGAAAAATGACTGCCACCTGCCATACGCCTTACTTTTCCGGCGCAAAGTCGCGGCTTTTTCCCCGGTTGCCTACAATTTATTACTAAAATACACAGCTATGAAAAAAAACAAATTATCAATCATTCCGGCGCAAATATGGAAAACCGTTTTACGTTTTCCAGTGGCTACCCTTTGCTGTACAACGCTTTTCGTACTGGACATATTATTTATTAACGGGAGCATTGATGCGGATGAGGCTTTGTTCAGATGGAACATGTTGCTTTCTTTGGGTTTTGTATTGTCGGTGGCCTTGCGGCTTCTTACGGAAGACTTCCATTGGCGCAATTGGCGCGGCTATGCCGATGTATTGGTTATTCCGTTCTTGGCGTTGATTTATTACTTGTTGCCCTGGGATAAGACGGTAGCGAGCACTTACTATGCCATTTTTTGGCTGGTTGCCATAACAGGATTGTGTGTCGCCCCTTACCGCAGCCTTACGAAACCGTCGCTTTTTTGGCAGTATAACATGAAAATCTGGTGGAGAATATTGTTCTCGGCTATCTGCGCAATGGTTTTATGTGCCGGTCTTTGTTTGGCATTGTTTACCATTGACGGGTTGTTTTATATACCTATAAACGAGGATAAGTTTTTATTATATATCGCCTGTTTTTCCGGCTGTTTATTTGCCCCGCTGTTTTTTGCCGCTGGTATTCCTGCCCAATCGCAATACGCCGAAGAGCCGGGGAAACCTTATACTGCATTGCTGGTATTTGTGCAATATATCCTGTTACCTATTTTAACCCTGTACTTACTTATTTTTTATGTTTACGGACTGAAAATAATCATTACGTGGCAACTACCTGAAGGAGCACTAAGTTGGCTAACGCTGATCTATTCGGTGGCCGGTTTGATTAGTTACTTTCTGCTCCACCGGTTTTACATAATGAAAGCCACCAAAATAACAACTTTCTTTTGCCGTTATTTTTTCTATTCGGAAATACCGATAATTGTCCTGCTGTTTGTCGCCATTTTCCGCCGCACGGCTGACTACGGCATTACTGAAAACCGCTATTTTCTGTGGTTGGGCGCTTTTTGGTTGCTGGGCATTACGCTATATATGATTTTTACCAAAGGGAAATCTTTCCGTCCGGTATTAATTTCACTGGCTTGCGTGGCTTTATTATCCGTTGTGGGACCATGGAACGTATTCAACGTATCGAGGTATTCGCAAATATGTCGCCTTGAAAAACTGCTGGCAAAGCAGGAATGGCTGAAAACAGGGGAGTTTCCCAACGATACGCAAATCCGCCGGGCGAAGAAAGACTACCGGAAAATGCGCGGCATTGAGTATTATTTTAACAACAGCGGAAAATCGCTCCCGCCCGGCATGGACAGCCTTTATAACGTATGGAAAAAATTGCACAACAATAACTATGCTGAAAGTTATAACAATGAAGAGGCAGCAGAGGAAACATCCTATTTTGAAATAAAGACGGAAGACCGATTTATTGAAATCACCGGCTACGACCGGATGGTCTATTACTCGTACGAAGACTACCGCAGTGATAAAAGAGCCCTTTCCTCAAAGGACTCAACACTTGCCTGTAAGATAAAGGAAAGATCTGGAGACAGTATTGAAATCTACCGCTATGGTACGCTATTGACCACCTTCTCTCTGCCGGATGCTATCCGGCAAATAGCCGGTGTTGATTGGACTGTTCCCTCTTATACGAAGGTTGTAGACAGGCAAACTATACCGGTAAACGCACGATATGCTGTTGTTTTTATTAATATAGAAGGCTACATCACCATCAACAGCGGGGAGTTGGATATATACCGTGCCGACATGTATATCCTGTCGAAAAAGTAAGGCGCTTTCCGCGGGCAAGCTACAATAAATATTCCATATAGTTATCACTATTTACCACGTGGAATACGTGTTGTGGATAAGTACCGGCAAAAGTCACCGGGATTTTCGGGTGGCGTTTTTCGTTCCATTTGATTTCAAAAGCCGTCAGTAAACCGTCGGCTTCTTCTATCAAATCAATTTCCTGTTGTTGGAAAGTGCGCCAGAAATAATTTTTTACGAAATACCGGCGATAATGATTGGCTTTCATCCGTTCGGCGACAAAATAGTTTTCCCACAAAAAGCCGGTATCCTGCCGCAGGTTCAGCGGTGAGAAATTTTGAATGATAGCATTGCGTATGCCGTTGTCGTAAAAATATATTTTCTTTCCTTTCTTTATTTCTTTGCGATGGTTGCGACTGAACGCCTGCTGCAGGAAAACGACAAAACATTTTTCCAACAAGTCAATATAACGTTCTACTGTGTCGGCGGTTGCCCCGATGATTTGCGCCAATTCATGGTATGAGATTTCGCGTCCAAGCTGCAATGCCAATGCTACCAGTAATTTCTCCAACTGCGCCGGCTTGCGGATATCGCCCAACGCCAAAATATCCTTGTACAAATAGCTGTCAGACAAGTTTAATAAACATTCTTTTGCCTCGTCCGGAAAATTGACGACGTCAGGATAAGAGCCGTAAATCAGGCGCATTTCCAGCGATTGCTTTTCTACCAACGTATTCGTAGCACCAGCCAATTCTTTTGCCGAAAACGGATAGAGGTGATATGCAAATTTACGTCCTGTTAGCGGTTCATTTACTTCATCTGCCAGTTCCAGCGACGATGAACCGGTAACCAGTAATTGTATGGATGGAAATGCATCAGCAAGCAGTTTCAAAGTCAAGCCAATATTCTTCACCCGTTGCGCCTCGTCTACTACGATGATTTTGTAATTGCCGGCAAGCCCACGCAATTCCTGCAGGTTGGCGCCGCCCAGCAGCGCCCGCACTTCCGGTTCATCACAATTCAGCGACAATACCGGCTGCTCTTGTTTCTCCACCACCTGTTTCAACAGCGTGGTTTTACCCACCTGCCGGGGACCGGTCAGGACAATGACCTTGCCTTTGAACAATTTTTGTTCTACTACCGCTTGAAGTTCCCGCTTAATCATCTGCGCATTTTTTACAAAAATATAAAAAATCCGGCGATAATCGAAATTTTATATATAATTTTTCGATTATAACCGGAAAATTATATATAATTTTTCGATTAGGGAGTACAGCGGCTATTTTGCCGGACGTCCTTCTATCCACGCGACAATTTCTTCATCGTCCGGGAGGACGCGCGGGGCAATGGATTTGACCCATTGTCCGTTTTCGTCAATCAGGAATTTATGGAAATTCCATTGCACTTCGGCGTCTTCCTGCCCGTTGGCAGCTTTTGTGGTGAGCCATTGGTAGAGCGGGGCAATATCGTCGCCTTTCACTGATATTTTTGCCATCACCGGGAACGTAACGCCATAGTTGGCAGTGCAAAATTCCTTGATTTCCGCATCCGTACCCGGCTCCTGCGCGCCGAAATTATTGGCGGGAAACGCAATAATCGTAAAATGGTGGTCTTTGTACTTTTCGTACAAGGCTTGCAGTTGTTCATATTGCGGCGTCAGCCCGCACTTCGATGCCACATTGACGACCAGCGTTTTTTTGCCTTTTAATTGCGACAGCGCAAAGTCGCCGCCGTCGATGGTTTTGACCGTATAGCTGTAAAAACCGCTGTCCGGCGCGCCGCACGCCAACAAAACCACGGCGAAAGAAAGAAGAAAGCATTTTTTCATGAGGATATATTTTAATGTTTGTGCAAAGATACTGTTTTTTGCGCACAATAAACACCACCGCTATCCCCCTCCGCCGGAAGATGGGATGGTGCATGGTTTTTCGATGACACCCTAAGAAAGGTCGGGCATGACAAAAGTTAGTGTTTCGTGGAAACACGATGTATAGCTTATATAATGATGTTCGAGTGTAAGTTAGTTGTCGCGCACGCAGCGAACGATTGTACCTTGTGGCAATCCGATTATCGCTTCGGCGTTGTACCACCATGGTAGCTTGGTCCCGTGAGTACTGTTTACTTCGTTCGTCCACCTTAACACCCCCATATTATAGTGGGCTGCATCAATTTTGGAAGTCCTTTGTACAATAGCCCATATACTTCCCACTCTGTTACCGAATGTGAGACCATTAGTAGCGTTCAATTCACCACGAAAATCTGCTTTCCACATGTCTACAAATTTCCTCACACACGCTTCGCTGTTTCCAGCTGCAGAGCAACCATAAGCACTGGTCAGGTTGATAACATCCAGCGCAGAGGGTACTCTCCACGGTGGCGGGCAAAGTTGTGCATGGTAGCGAAATGCAGCACACCCCGAAAAATAATCGCCGGCATAATTTGTGTTCTTTCGACAATCAGCATCAGCATTATCAAGAGTACCGCCGTTATAAGTTTCCTTTTGGCAGCCGGTAGCCGTTACCGGGCGCGACCAGATTTGCGAAACGCCATTGCCAACGATTTGCACTGGGTCACCGGCAGTGAATGAAACCGTGCCTAAATCTAATGTATTATTGGTACATCCGACGGCGGAAGGCTCGACGCAAACGCCGTTTCTGTTTTCTACCAACCCCGCTACACAACCCATTTCATTGGGCGGTTGATTGAGCGAAGCAGGAAACTTTCCGGGTGCATCGGTGGCGTCGGTAAAGGAGGTGATTGTGCCGCTATAAGTTGTTTGGTTTACGGGAAGTGTACCGCCGTTAATGACAAACGGCGGCGAGCCGCGTAACGTGTAGCTGCTGGTGCTGTGCACCACTACATTGGGCGGGTAGTCGGTAGCGTAGGCACACCAGTTGAATTGCGCAACGCCGGCAGCAAGCGTAAGCGGCACGGTAAGCGTCGCGCTGTAATCGCCGTCTACGCCATTTAGCCAAAAACCTTTATCATTGCCGGGAACAAGCGTAGCTGTTGTGCTGGTAGGCGTAGAATTGACGGCAGGCGTGGCTGTAATGGCGGCGCGTGTCCAGTTGCCCGCCGGTGCATTGTTTTCGATTTTGCGGTAATTGACGAAGACCCACACTTTGATGTTGTGGCGGTAAGTACGCGCGCCTTTCCAGCTTACTTCGAATTGAATTACCGGCGACGAGGTATACGTCGCGCTGATAGGCGTGATTTGCATGTTTTGTGCGCTTGCGGCAATGCTTGCAAACATGGTCAAAAGAAAGAAAAATTTTTTCATAATTGTTATTTTTTATTGGTTTCTATGAATTAAAACGAATTAGGAAATCATCCCGTCAGGGATGTACGCTCGGTAGAAACACCGGCAACCATCCTTTTTCGCATCCCGTAGGGGATGCGTCCTTTTTG
>JAIRLT010000108.1 GCA_031259225.1 Prevotellaceae bacterium | reverse complement strand
CCTAATTCTTAATTCTCCACGCGTTTTCCTTTCAGCGGGAAGATGAGCGGCTCATGGCGGTTATAGGCAGCGCAAGTGCGGCTTTCGTCGAGCCGGTAAGTAAACGTTATCCCGACCGTTCCTATCCAGTCTTTGTTGATAGCCCAGGAGCCGGCTTTTCCTTTGTAGTAATCCAGCCCGTCGCTGAATGTTTTCCGCATCAACCATTCGGCGCCTAAAGTAAACCGTTCGAAAATAGCCATCTTTGCGCCTATGCCCAGTAAGACATAGCCGCCCATCGTTTGCATTTTTTCTTCATCCACAAATATATTTTTGTCGGGCGATAGCCCTGTAAATCCCAAGCCCCCCAAAAGGTAAGGCGACCATCGTTGCCGTTTCCGGAAATCCGTTACATCCATTGGTAAAAAACCGATTTCTGCGGCAAGCTCCATAAAAATCATCGACCGGGAGAAAGCCCATTGCTCGCCATCATTGGTAGGGGGCATGTCCGGTCGTAACATCACGCCGCGCAATTCGCCGAACGCTAATTCACCGCGTAGCGAATAACGGTCATCGAAATGGTAACGGTAAAAAGGTCCGGCGCTAAAAGAAAGATGGCGGAACAGGGAGTAATTATCCGTTAAATCGCCCAAATAGAAAACCGCGCCGCTAAACATACCTATGTCGTGAGGCTCCGGGCGAAAATAATTAAAAGACTGCGCCCCGGCAGACAATGAAGAAACAAATGCCAAAATACAGAATAATTTTTTTCGGGCTAATCGCTCCATTCGTGAGGTTACAATATGAAAATATTTAGACTTAATGTCTTATTTGTGGTTTAATGCATATTCCGGTTATCCTTTCCCCACGAAAGTTTTTCGCGCATGGTATCAAAAAAATTACTGCCGTGCAACCGGATAATGCGCAAGGTAAATCCTGCCTTGCATACGGTGAATTGCGCGCCCGAGTTTATCTCAATCAGTTGATTGTCGATAGTTAGAAAGGCATTGCTGTCGCGGGTTTCGACCGTAATGTCCAGCAAGGTATCGTCGGAAATGACTAATGAACGTACGTTCAAATTGTGCGGGGCGATAGGCGAAATAATAAAGCTCTTGGATGGCGGCATAACAATCGGTCCGCCAACGCTCATGGAATAGGCGGTGGAACCGGTAGGCGTGGCGACCAATAAACCGTCCGACCAATAGACCGGCAACTTTTCGCCATTCAGTTGCACATGTACGCCAATCATGGCGGGGCTGTGGCGTTGGATGCCTATTTCGTTGAGGGCATACGGGTACACCGTAGCGGGCAAAATCGCGCCTTTCACTTCCAGCAGTGTGCGGTTTTCTATGGTGTACTTTTTTTCCAAGATCGCATCCAGCGCTTGTGGAAAGGCATCAAGCGACGCGGCAGACAAAAAGCCCAACCGTCCCCGGTTTATTCCGATAACCGGAATGCCGCTGTCGCGCACATGTTGCAGGCTACCCAACAAAGTGCCGTCGCCACCGATGCTTACCAGACAATCCGTTCCGTCCGGCGGCAACCGGTCAAAAGTATCCGCTTCGGGAATGGTTATTCCGTATGCCCGGTGCAAAAAATCATAAAACGGACGATAGATGGAAAATGCTACTTCCCGCTCCTGCAACAGCGTTATAGCGGAATGCACCTCTGCCGACAAATCAGCCGTAAACGCCCGTCCATATAATGCAATTTTCATAAGGATTTCTAATTTCTGATTTCTAATTTCTAATTCAAAAACAATTATTTATATTTTATGCCTGTAATATCTGATTGTTTTAAGTATTTTCTAAAGTTTCCGATGTCTTTTGAAAGTTTCTTTGTTTTTTCATACAACATTGCAAATTCTTCGCTACTTATATAAGTATAATCCAATGCCCGGTAAAGCTGGCTCTGCGATTCACCGCAAGAACCTTTGGCAATAGAAAGGAATTGCAAAAATTCTTTATTGCCATCCCGTTCAAAACCTTCTGCAATATTGTCCATAATAGAACCGGACGAGGCGCGCAATTGTTCTTTGAATCGAAAATCTTTGGAAAATAAATCATATTTAGTAATTCGAGAAATATCCTTACAAAAATCCCGCGCCATTTGCCAAATTGCCAAATCTTCGAAACAAATAATGGTTGCCATAAATAATAGGTATTATGTGTATATTTATCATCCGGCGTCAGCCAATTAGAAATCAGAAATTAGAAATTAGAAATTAGAAATTAGAAATCAGGAATTAAACCACTCTTTGTATTGCAGGTAGCCGGCGGCATTGGTACGCGCCATTTCGACTACTTTCTCATCGCTGCCTTTGACTTTTTTTGCCGGAAGCCCCGCATATACGCCGGGTTCCAATGTCGCATTACTCAGCACTACAGCGCCGGCGGCGATAATCGTATTGTCGGGAATGACGGCATTGTCCATTAAAATAGCGCCCATGCCGACAAGTACATTGTTGCCGACTTTTGCACCGTGGATAATGGCATTGTGCCCTACGCTCACGTCATCGCCGATTTCCACGACCGACCGTTCGTACAGGGTATGCAATACCGCCCCGTCCTGAATGTTCACGCGCCTGCCGAGGCGGATGCTATTCACATCACCGCGCAGTACCGCGCCGTACCAGATACTGCAATCATCGCCCATGACCACATCGCCGACGACCACTGCCGTTTCGGCTATAAAACAATTTTTCCCTATCACCGGCGTTATTCCCCGCACAGCACGTATCACTGGCATACTTCCTTTATTTAAAATTTTGCGCAAAGATACAACTTAATTTTGAATGATACTTTGAAGCTTCCTGCTTTCCATTTTGAAATCTTTGAATTTTGGAATACCTTTGTTCCCGTAAAGTGGATACGCAAACACTCATCAACTGTTTTGCCGACCAGAAAGCCTGCCGGCAACTACATTCGCTACACGCCGCGAATGACGGGAAAATTACGCTCCTGCGCGGCTTGCACGGCGCAGCGCGCACGCTGGCTGCTGCGTCGTTATTCAACAATTCGGCGGTGAACTTTGTATATATAGCGTCCAACCGTGACGACGCCGAATACCGCTGCCACGACTTGGGGCTGTGGTGCAATCCCGAACGTGTTTTCTTCCTTCCCGCCTCCTTCAAGCGCAGCATTGAATACGGGCAGCCCGACACGTCAAACCGGGTGCAGCGTACCGCCGCGCTGAATGCCTTGCATACCGGCTGCCCGTGCCTGATAGTTACCTACCCCGAAGCCCTTGCCGAGCTGGTGGTCGCGCGTGAAGAGATGACACGTAACACGCTGCCGCTGCACACCGGCGAACGTATTTCCATGGATTTCCTTTGTGAAACCCTGCATTCCTGCGGCTTTGAACGCGTCGATTTTGTGGTGGAGCCGGGGCAGTATGCCGTGCGCGGAAGCATTGTCGATGTTTTTTCTTTTGCCGGCAACCTTCCCTGCCGCATTGACTTTTTCGGCGACGAGGTAGAAAGTATCCGCACGTTCAATGTCAATACACAACTGTCGGAGCAACGGTTGCCGGGCATGGAAATCATCGCAGACTTACAGGAAGCCGCCGGCGGCACCCGGTATTCCACCTTGTTTGAATTTGCCGGCAGCCCGCTCACGGTATGGGTGGAAGAATGGACATATACCCTCGACGTATTGGAATTGCTGTGGGAAAAAGAACCACTGCGCCACCGGATGATGCCACCGGAAGCGTTATCCGGCACGCTGGGCGTGGGGCATGGGGCGCGCCTGCCAGCGGGCAAAGAAGCAATCGTCGTATTCAGGGAGTGGAGAGTGGAGAGTGGAGAAGGGAGAATTGCGACAAGCGCACGGTGGCGTCAGCCCACTCTCCACTCTCCACTCTTCACTCTCCATTCTTTCTCCACCTCCCCGCAACCGGTATTCAACAGGAACTTCGAATTGCTCGCCGCCGACATTGCCGCCCATGCCGAACAGGGCTACCGTACCTATATCTTTTCCGGAAACAGCGCCCAGACGGAGCGGCTGAAAGCGGTTTTTGCATCTATCAAGAAAACGCATCTTCCGTTTGAATTCGTGCCGTTCACGCCGCACGAGGGGTTCATCGACCATACGCTGCGTATCTGCTGCTACACCGACCACCAGTTGTTCGAACGCTACCACCGCGTACCGTTGCGCCGCGCAGTAGAGAAAAGCGAACGGCTGACATGGCAGGAACTGACCGGCATGCAAACCGGCGACTACATCGTGCATATTGACCATGGTATTGGCGTCTTCGGCGGATTGGTGAAAATGAATGTAGAGGGGAAAACACAGGAAGCGGTGAAGCTGATTTACCGCGACAATGATGTGTTGTTTGTCAATATCCACGGGCTGCACCGCATTGCGAAGTACAAAAGCAGGGACAGCGAACCGCCGAAAATAAACAAGCTCGGCAGCGCACGCTGGCAAAACATGAAGCAATCCGCCAAACGGAAAGTAAAGGATATCGCCCGTGAACTCATTGCCCTGTATGCCCTGCGCAAACAGACCAAAGGCTTTGCTTTCGCCGGCGATACTTACCTGCAACATGAACTCGAGGCGTCGTTTATTTACGAAGACACGCCCGACCAACTCAAAGCCACGCAAGCCGTGAAAGCCGACATGGAACGCCCTTGTCCCATGGACCGGCTCATTTGCGGCGACGTCGGTTTCGGGAAAACGGAAGTGGCTATCCGCGCGGCATTCAAAGCCGCCGCCGACGGCAAACAGGTTGCCATACTGGTGCCTACCACCATCCTGGCATTACAGCATTATAAAACATTCTCGGCACGGCTGGCGGATTTCCCGGTAACGGTCGATTATGTGTCGCGCCTGCGTTCCGCCAAACAGGGAAAGGAAACGCTACTGGCGCTGGCGCAGGGAAAAACCGATATTATTATCGGGACGCACAAACTGCTGGGAAAAGATGTACGCTTCAAAGACCTCGGGCTGCTCATCATTGATGAAGAGCAGAAGTTCGGCGTCCCGGCAAAGGAAAAACTGCGGCAGTTGAAGCTCCACGTTGATACGCTGACCATGACCGCCACACCTATCCCGCGCACGTTGCAGTTTTCATTGATGGGGGCGCGCGACCTGTCCCTCATCCATACCCCGCCGCCCAACCGCCATCCGATAGTTACGGAAGTGCATCCATTCCATGAAAACATTATCCGCGATGCTATCCGGCACGA
>JAIRLT010000009.1 GCA_031259225.1 Prevotellaceae bacterium | reverse complement strand
TTACAAATCGCATTCCAAGCCATGCAAAAAGCCATTGCCGGCGGCGAGATTAACGGCAAAATGGACGGCTTCACGCCGGAGCAACGTTTCTTTATTGCCTATGCCGGCGTTTGGGCGGCGAATATTACCGGGCAGGAAATCCTGCGCCGCACGAAAGAAGACCCGCATGCACTCGGCAAATGGCGCGTGAACGGGACGCTACCGCATATCGAAGCTTTCCTCAAAGCCTTTGACATACAGCCCGGCGATGCTATGTACCTCGTCCCCGACAAACGCGCGGTGATATGGTAAAAGCTAAGATGGCAAAGCGGTGCGATAACACCATAGCGGGAATATAATACTGCCGAAAAACAGTATTTCCTGCATCCAGTTCTATAAAATTAAGCTATAATTACAGTTGGCGGAAACAACGGATGCAATTTTTCACTAATCCACTATGTGTATAATGCGTATGAAATTCGCCGCAATACACGTTGTCATACCCTGACCCCGACCGAGCATCAACAACGAGACCTGTGTGCCTAGCATCATCTACATAATCATCATTGCGATACCAACCGCTAACCTTCCTATAAGCACCTCCGTTGGCAGCATTTTTAATGTTAGCCCAACCGTAATAATTTGTTACAGGTTCACAAGAAGAGTCTAAAGCTCTCAGACTTGTAGCAACAGATTGACCATCATTCTGTATTTTATTAACCAATAATAGCCAATTGGTCGATATAGGTAATAACCAGTTAGCAGGACAAATTCCTTGCACATTACCAGATGAACTACTCGATCCACCATCATACGAAGTATATGCATCCACCGGAAAATAAGCTCTGCCACATTCGTCTTTATTGCAGTAGCTAATTTCAGAACCAGCGCCAGCGTATTTCACATTTTGTGCTAACCACCAATGATTGTCGGGCATTTTTATAACCCTGTATAATTCGTTATCCCGCGTGTCTTTTATCCATGCTTCCCAATTTTGTGCGCCACCGGTACGTTGTTGGCATTTGTGATTGGGGTCAGCATACCAGTCTGTACCTGTGTAAGCACAAGTTCCTATAATTTCTTTCAACCCCCCGAGACACTCCGTTTTGTCGGTAATACTTACCGGCACAAAGGTTAAATTTGCTTTCGGCATGGATGTTTGTGTGATTTCGTGGATTGTTCCATCAGCTTCTTTTAATATGAATGGCGGCGTACCTTTAAAATAATAGGTTTGTCCCTCCATAACCATATTCGGCGGGAAATCGGAAGCATAGGCGCACCAATTAAAAGTAGTGTTTGCCGGTATGTCTAATTCTACCGTTACAATTTGATTATAACTGCCGGTGTTTCCTTGCAACCAAAAACCTTTGTTCGTTTCCGGCGCAATAGTTCCGGGCGAAGGGTTGGCAACGACAGCGCGTGTCCATGTGCCGGAAGGTTGGTTATTTTCTATTTTAATAAAATCAACCCACAACCAGATTTTGGAATTGTGTATTTGTCCGGCTATAGTAGGAATACTACTCCATGATACGCGGAATTGTACTGCTGGCGTGGTATAAGTTGCGCTGAGCAGTTCGATGTTAATGTGGCTTTGTGCTGCTCCAGAAAAGCCCAATCCCAAGAGGGAAAGAAAAGAAAGAAAGAATTTTTTCATAATTAGTTTTTGTTAATTGTTTGTTGTTTTTCCGAATACAGAAAGATGCCGGATGACGCCGGTTCATCGTTACCGTTATAATAAACGGGACATGCAACGTTGGATGTAGTTGTTTTTTGCGTTGCACAACTTGTTGCCAACAGCAACAAGCACAGGAGGAGAAGAATTTTTTTCATAAAATTTAATTTTTTAATTGTTATTATTTTTTGCAGCTTTTGGAGGTTGTTTTATACACGTACCCACAAACACAAACAACATTTATAAAACAACCTCCTGCTGCAATTTTATTCTTACTGCCAATGTTCCGAAAAATTATATATGAAGCTATAAATTTCGAAACGTGGTATTCTACTTATCAGTTAGAAGGTCATCGACTACCCATAATGAAGATAAGTAAAATCCACGTTTCACGTGACGTTTTTTATTTATTCCTTCATTACGAAAACTGTCGATGTTCTCTAACTAGAATAAAAGCGGTTTTACCGACTGTAAAGAACTTAAATATGCTGCAAATATATCACTTTATTTTTTAATTGCAAATCTTTTCCATTTTATTTTTATTTAAGACGGGTTTCTCACGATCTCAAGATGCAATAAATGCGATTTCACGTTTCTTTTTTATCTGAAACGGTGTACATAAAAATAGAAATTGTGGAAGTTTATTTATTTTCCCGGCTTTTTGGGGAACCAGCCTTTGCGCACGCGTTCGCGCTGTTGAAATAATTCGTAGATACTCCAGAACGAGCTGCATGCAAGGACGCCTAACAGCGACGACCAGAAAACTTCCTGTATCAACCATGCGGCGGTCATGCCGGCGATGCCTGTTAAGAGGAACACCCACCAGCAGCGGACGCCGAAATAATACTCGCTTTTTATTACAAGGGGATGAAAAATTCCTATAATCAAAAAAGTACATAATCCCATTAAAACCCCTGTCAGATTGTTAGTAGTAATAAATTCCATTAAAATGTTATTCTTTTCCACGCAAAAGTACTACAAAAAAGACAATGCCGCAAACGCTTGTATCCATAACGTATTTACAAAAAAAATCGCTACCTTTGACAACTTTTTACAATGGTTAAAAAATCATAACTATGAAGATATCGTACAATTGGTTGAAAGATTACCTGCCGGTCACCGGAACGCCCGGGCAGGTGGCGGAAGTTTTGACAAGCATCGGCTTGGAAGTGGAAGCCATCGAACGGCGGGAGGCGGTAAAAGGCGGACTGCTGGGCGTGGTGGTCGGCGAAGTGCTGGAATGTGCGCCGCATCCCGACGCGGATAAATTGCAGGTAACAAAAGTGGATATCGGCGCCGGCGAACCGTTGCAGGTTGTCTGCGGCGCGCCCAATGTGGCTGCCGGGCAGAAAGTGCCGGTCGCGACGGTCGGCTCAACGCTGTATTTTGCGAATGGCGGGGAAGTGAAAATCAAAAAATCAAAATTGCGCGGCGTGGCATCCATGGGGATGATTTGCGCCGAAGATGAATTAGGGCTGGGCAACAGCCACGACGGGATTATGGTGCTTGCGCCGGAAGCCTTGCCCGGCACGCCGTTGGGCGAATGGTTACAGTTAGAAAACGACGCCATATTTGAAATCGGGCTGACCCCTAACCGGATTGACGCCGCGTCGTACACAGGCGTGGCGCGCGATTTGGCGGCGGCGCTGGATATAGATTTACGGACGGATAAAATTTATAAGCAAACGGCTGGTGCGCTGGAAGCCCTTCCGGCTGGTCATTCACCCATCGCGCCGGTGCGTGTGGCGGTGGAAAACCCGGCAGCTTGCCCCCGCTATACCGGCTTGACGGTTTGCGGCGTAACTGTGCAGCCCTCGCCGGGGTGGTTGCAGCTACGCCTTGCAGCCATTGGCGTGCGCCCCATCAACAACGTGGTGGACATTACCAATTATGTACTGCACGAAATGGGGCAGCCCCTCCATGCCTTCGACGCGGACACTATTGACGGCGGCGAGGTCATCGTAAAAACTTGCCCCGAAGGCACAAAGTTTGTAACCCTCGACGGCGTGGAACGTACTTTGGGCGCGCAAGACCTGATGATTTGCAGCGCCCGCCGCCCGATGTGTATTGCCGGCGTCTTCGGCGGGCTGGAAAACGGCGTAACGGAAAAAACAAAAAACATATTCCTCGAAAGCGCCTACTTCCACCCGGTGTGGATCCGCAAGACCGCCCGCCGGCACGGACTGAACACCGACGCCTCGTTCCGCTATGAACGCGGCGCCGACCCGCAAATTCCGCCGCAGGCACTGCAACGCGCCGTGCAGTTAATCCGGGAAATTGCCGGCGGGAACGTAATTGGCGGGATGGTGGATAGCTACCCCTCCCCCATTGCTCCTGCTGTGGTGCAACTGGACTACGCGCGCATGGAACGGCTTATCGGGAAAAACATAGGCAGGGAAACCATTATCCGCATCCTGCAACGGCTGGACTTCGTGATTGGCAACGAAAGTGCCGGAGGATTGCAGGTAACCGTGCCTTCCTACCGCGTGGATGTTACGCGCGAGTGCGACGTGGTCGAAGAACTGTTGCGCATTTACGGCTATAATAACGTGGAAATACCGGCGCACACTGCGGTTACGCTCTCCCGCGCCCCCCGCCCGGACAAGGAAAAAATACAAAATACCGTATCGGATTACCTTGCGGCAAACGGTTTTTATGAAATGATGAACAATTCCCTGACCAAAGCGGGCTATTACCAGCCGCTGCAAACATTTCCGGAAAGTAAGGCGGCGCGTATCCTCAACCCGTTAAGCAGCGACTTGAATGTACTGCGGCAGACCTTGCTCTTCGGCGGGTTGGAGTCCATCGCACGTAACATTAACCGCCAGCATGCCGATTTGAAATTATTTGAATGGGGCAACTGCTATGCTTTTGACGCCGCCCGCGACGACGGCTCGCTGAAAGCCTACGCCGAAACCTTGCAGTTAGGCGTGTTTATGACCGGTTTTACCGCCGGACAAAACTGGCGCCAACCGCAGGAACGCTCGGATTTCTTCTATCTGAAAGGATACGTAGACAGTATTATGGAACGCTTCGGCATAGCAGCCGGCAGCTTGGATACGGACGAAGCGCCGGCAGACATATTTTCCGGCGGACTGCAATACCTTTTAAACGGCAAGCCGGTGGCGGTATTGGGCGCCGTATCGAAAAAAATACGCCAGCCCTTCGACATCAAACAGGAAGTATTTGCGGCGGAAATAGCCGGCAGTTGGCTCTTCAAAGCCGCCGGGAACCACAAAATACAGTATACGGAATTACCGAAATTCCCCGAAGTGCGGCGCGACCTGGCGCTGGTGGTGGACGAAAAAATTACCTACGCCCAATTGCGCAACGCCGCTTTCAAGGCGGAAAAACATTTATTGACGCGCGTCAATTTGTTTGATGTATACCGCGGCGGCAACCTGCCGCAAGGCAAGAAACAGTATGCCCTGAGCTTTGTCTTGCAGGACAGGGAAAAAACCCTCGCCGACGCGCACATTGAACGCATCATGGACAATCTGCTAAAAACATTTGAACAAAACTTTGCCGCCACACTGCGGTAAAGTAAGTTTTGTACCCCGCACTTACGCACGCGGCTATAAACATGCCGCTCCCGAGGGGGCGGTGAAGCCGTATAACGGCGCACCGGACTCGCCGGGGCGCCAAATAAACTCCCATAACCCTGCTGTTAATCGATAATCTCTTGGCGGCTTCGCCGGAAGTCTTGGCGGCTTCGCCAGAAGTCTTGGCGGCTTCGCCAGAAAGTCTGGCGGCTTCGCCAGAAGTCTTGGCGGCTTCGCCAGAAGTCTTGGCGGCTTCGCCAAAGGTCTTGGCGGCTTCGCCAGAAGTCTTGGCGGCTTCGCCAAAAAGTCTGGCGGCTTCGCCAGAAG
>JAIRLT010000041.1 GCA_031259225.1 Prevotellaceae bacterium | reverse complement strand
GGACCCGGCTTCGGGGAAGCAGGGTCATCCGGGAATTATGACGGCATCCATGCGCTCGGCAAGCTGGTTTTAACCTTTGAAATGTTGCTCGGTCGTTTGGAGATTTATGCCTTACTCCTCTTCCTCTTCGTGAAAAGCTGGCGGTAAGGCGCACGGGGAGAAACCCCCGCATCCTCCTGTATAAGTTGCTCCTCCGGCTGGTCGCTCCCTCGCCCACACCGTAAGCGGGCTGTTCACTGCCTGTGTACCGAGTTGTTCACTGCCTGTGTACCGCCCTGTTCACTGCCTGTGTATCGAGCGGTATATTGACGCTATACTCTGGGGTACCCGACCAGCCTTAGGTAGGCATCCCTACCTGATCCTTGAACAATGAGGCTGACGCATCAACCAATTATGAATTATGAGTTATGAGTTAGCTGGCGCCAATTAGTGGTTAATGGTTAGCGCTGGCGCGCCAGCCAATTAATCACATTAGCACATTAATCACATTAGCACATTAATCACATTAGCACATTAATCACATTAGCACATTAATCATATTAGCCGGCGTCAGCCAATTCATAATTCATAACTCATAACTTATAACTTATAATTAGCTAACCTGCGGCTCTTGTTGTTTTAAATAAATTTATCTACTTTTGTACACAAATAAGTATAACTTCATTATGAGAACGTGGTTTATTTTTTTTATTACGATGCTTGCCATCTTGCCGGGCGTCGCTGTAGCACAGGGTTACCGGATAGAATTATTACTTGACGACGCGCAAAAAGACTCTACGATTTTGTTGGCAAGGTATGGCGGCAATAGCAAATATGCCGTTGATACCGCCCTGACCGATGCAAAAGGACGCGCCGTATTTTCAAAAGAAACGTCCTTGCCGGGCGGCTTGTATTTGTTTGCTTCCGGCGGCGTACTGTTGTTCGACTTCCTTATTTCGGACGACGAAAGCCAGCACTTCGGTGTGCATTACAAAAAAAATAAAGACCAACCGGTAGAAATTATTTATAAAAACTCGCCGGAAAATGTAGCGTTTTTGGATTTCCAAAAATACCTCGGGCAACGGCAACGCGCCGGTAGCCGCTTGCGCGAGCAGGCGCAGAAGGACTCTTCATTTACCGACATCGCCCGCGACAGTTTGAAAATTATTGCGGACGAAGAAAAAGCCTATACCCGGCAAGTGATGAACCAATGGCAAGGAAAACTGCTGGCGTCAATGGCGCGGGCAGTGCAGCCGGCAGCCGTTGCACCCGAACCGGATATTCCCGAAGACGCCCCGAACCGCGATTCGTTGCGTTGGGTATATTATTACAACTGGGATAAAAACCACTACCTCGACAACCTTGATTTTTCCGACGCCCGGTTATTGAATACGCCGGTGTTCCAGCCGAATTTTGAATACTATTTCCAGAACAAACTTATTCAACATCCCGATTCCATTATCCCGCAAATACACGCGATACTGGAACTGGCGAAAGCCGACAGTACGATGTTCATGTTTTGCCTGGGGCATCTTTTCAACACCTATATCCAGTGGAAAACCTATACTATCACATCCGAACACGCTATGGGCATGGAGGCGGTAGTGCTTGACATCATCAACGCTTATTACCTGTCGGGGCAGGCGGAATGGGCGGAGAAAGACACGACCTTTATGAAAAGCATCCGCGAATATGCGCACTACAACGCCCATTCGCTGGTGGGCATGAAAGCGCGCGACCTGAAAATGCAAACGATGGCGGGGGAATATGTTTCACTGTACGATATTCAAACGCCCTACACATTGCTTATTTTCTTCGATTCCAATTGCGGGCATTGCAAAACGGAAGTCCCGAAGTTGCATGAGGTGTACGCCAAATATAAGGACAGGGGGATGCAAACTTTTTGCGTATATACGCAAGCCAATCAACCGGAGTGGTTGAAATTCCTGCAAGAAAACCAACTGGAAGACTGGATAAATGTATGGGATCCTTACCGGCAAACGGGTTTTTATGACTGGTATGGCGTGAACACAACGCCGCAGGTATTCTTGCTGAACAAGGATAAAACCATTATTGCCCGCCGCGTA
Organism: Prevotellaceae bacterium; assembly: GCA_031259225.1. Classification (GTDB taxonomy): domain Bacteria; phylum Bacteroidota; class Bacteroidia; order Bacteroidales; family UBA932; genus JAIRKX01. The sequence goes on along the minus strand of JAIRLT010000041.1, from coordinate 3,627 downwards.
TCACACGATTTGTTGTCGCAGCTTTTAGGGCTGTACATAGATAGCGAGCCTATCAGGGATACCGGGGAAGTTAAGAGTTAAGAGTTAAGAACGCCGGCGCCAGCCAATCAGAAATTAGAAATCAGAAATTAGAAATCAAAACATAACATGATGAAAAAATTAATTACCGTTTCCCTTGCCGTATTATTATGCAGTACGTGGGGAATTGCTGCCTCGCAGAAGAAAACCGCTGCTCCGCCCAAGGGGTATGCTATCGAAGTACAAATTGCCGGTGCAAAACAAGATGCACTGGTACAGCTGAACCGCTACGTGAATGCGGAAGCCGCTGCATTCGACTCATTGCAGTTGGACGCCGGCGGAAAAGTTATATTCAAAGGCGACCAGCCGCTTGCCGCCGGCATGTACAGCCTTAAAGTAGAGGATAGCAATATTGACTTCTTCATTACCGCCGGTGCACCGCAACAATTTTCAATCACATTCGATACGGCGCAAGGGCTTCCTTCGCTTGCCGTGAAAGGCTCGCCGGAAAACGAAGGCTTTGCCGATTATATGTATTTTATCAGTTCCCTCCGGCAACATGCCCAACGGTTACAGGAACGGATGCAACTCTACCGGCAAAATCCCGATTCGGCGTATTCTATCACGTCACAGATGCAGCAGTTGAACCAGCAAGTAAAAGACCGCATCAGCGCTATCGGGGAAAATTTCCCCAACACAACGCTGTCGTTCTTCTTCCGCTCCATGCAAGAACCGGAAGCGCCGGAACCGAACATTTCCCCCATGTCGCCCAATCCCGACTCGTTGCGGCAGGCTTATTTTATGAACTTTTATAAAGAACATTTTTTTGATAATGTAGATTTCTCCGACGTGCGCATACTACACATACCAGTATTGACTAATTTGTTCACCACGTATTTTTCACAGGTGCTTCCGCCGGAAAAAGAGTTGTTGCAGGCGCAAGTCGATTTTTTGATTGACAAAACCAAAGTAAACCGGGAAGTATATGAATTTGCAGTGCGCAACCTTTACGATTTTTTCCGCCATGCGCCCTATCCCGAAATAGAACCCATTTCCCTGCATATTGCCGATAAATACGTACTGCAAGACGCCGAGGCATGGACGGACGAAGCCTATGTATCCAAACTGCGGGAAGCCGCACGGCTGGAAAAATTAAATCCGTTCGGTTCGATTGCCACCAATTTGAAACTGCAAGACCCGAATGGGCAATTCTTCGCGCTGCACGACGTACAGGCGCCCTATACGGTGTTATATTTCTTCAATCCGTTGTGCGGAACCTGCGCTATGGTAACCCCCATCCTTTGGGAAACCTATCAGGAGTACCGCAACAAAGGACTGCAAGTATATGCCGTGTATGTGGACAAAACTAAATCCGACTGGTTGCCCTACATTACCGAAAAAAATCAATTTGACTGGATAAATGTCTGGTCGCCGGACGAAACCGAAAACATCTATGCAAAGTACGACATTCACGCTATCCCGACCATTTATTTATTGGATAACGAGAAAAAAATTATTCTGAAAGACATTACTATCGACCAGTTAAAAGCAACCTTACCCACTTTATTGCCGTGAGATTAAACCTGAAGAACCCCATCATTTTCTTTGATGTTGAAACCACCGGGCTGGATATTGCGAAAGACCGTATTGTAGAAATAAGTATCCTGAAAATATTTCCCGATAACAGCGAAGAATGTAAAACGCGCCGTATCAATCCGACCATTCCTATTCCCAAAGTAGTGCAAGCGTTGCACGGCATCAGCGACGCCGACGTCGCCGGCTGCCCGACTTTCCCCGAAGTGGCAAAAAGTTTGGCGGCTTACATGGAAGGCTGCGATATTGCCGGATACAATTCGCTGAAATTTGACATCCCCATTTTAGCGGAAGAATTTATCCGCGCCGGCGTGAACTTTGAGTTCCGTAAACGCAAGCTGATAGATGTGCAAGCTATTTTTTATAAAATGGAACCGCGTACGCTGTCCGGCGCCTATAAATTTTATTGCAATAAAATATTGGAAAACGCACACAGCGCCGAAGCCGATACGCGTGCTACGTACGAAGTGTTGCAGTCGCAATTGGACAAATACGATACCCTGCAAAACGATATGGCGCACCTTGCCGCAGTGTCCAACGACAAACGCCTGCTGGACTACGCCGGTCGCTTTGAGCTTAATGATAATGGGGAAGCTGTTATCACTTTCGGCAAACACAAAGGCAAGCGCGTAACGGATGTCCTGAAAGAAGAGCCGGCTTACTATACGTGGATTATGTCAAGTGACTTTACGCTTGACACCAAGCGTGTGCTCACCGAACTGAAATTACAACAATTCGGGAAGTAGATGAAATTTTGTTTTGATACTTCTGAAAAAAATACTACCTTTGCATCCGCTTTTGAAAAAAGCGCCGGAACGATTCGCTAGCTCAGTTGGTAGAGCACAACACTTTTAATGTTGGGGTCCCGGGTTCGAACCCCGGGCGGATCACCAAGCTATAAATCAAATTTAGCGAAAAACAATGAAAGTCGCCGCAAAATAAAGAATTGCGGCGACTTTTCTTTTTTTTACTATATGCACAAAAACGAAGAAAAAAGAAATTTTTTTGTACATTTGCGACACAAATGCGACACGTGCGGCACGGAAATGCGACACGGTTAAAATTAAAAAATATGGCAAATGTAGAATATGCGTTTACATGGAATTATAAACGCAAAAAACTAAAATGTAAATTCAATTAGTAAATGCATAAGAGAAGAAATGTATTAAATAAAATTTGCAATTAAGAAATAAAGTAATATATTTGCAGCGTTATTGATGTTCTTTGATTATTGGAGTTAGAAATGAGCAAAATTTCAACAGTCGAAGTATCCATGATTGTATAAAACGTGGATTTGAATTTATTTTTCGACTGTGGGTTTGCTCAACCTCTAACTACTATAAATTGAAACTCACGTTTTCTTTTTAAGAAAAATCCCACAAACAAAGTAGAAATCGTGAAATGTGGCAATGAATAAAAAATTGCAGCAGGGGGTTGTTTTATAAATGTCGTTTGTGTTTGTGGGTACGTATATAAAACAATCCCAACGCTGCAAAAAATAAAAACAATAAACAACAAAAAATTATGAGAACAAAATTTTTCTTTTTCGCAATGCTGGCAAGCGTTGCAGCAAGCGCACAAAATGTGCAGGTGGAAACTATCAGTGCAACTTACACCAGTACGCCAAATGTAAAATTCCGTGTAACATGGACAGGCGCACGCGCCTACAGGCACAACACCAAAGTGTGGGTCTTCGTTGATTACCGCAAAGTAGAAAACAATGCGCCTGCGGGCAGTTGGGAGCGGGCATTAGTGAGTGCTACTCCTGCTGTAAGTTCTTCACCGACGAGTACAGCTACGCTTGAAGCCGGCAACAACAAAGGCTTTTGGCTGCATGGGGCAAATGGCGATTACAGTGCTACGGTTACTGTTCCGCTTACGCTTGCTGCCGGTGTTACACAATTCAACTGGTGCGCCTACGCTACCGACTACCCGCCAAATGTAGTGCCGCATAGCAGCACCAGCTATACCTTGCGCGGCTCGCGTCCCTTTGTTGTAAATGGCGAGACACTAACC
>JAIRLT010000208.1 GCA_031259225.1 Prevotellaceae bacterium | reverse complement strand
ATTTTTGGATAACTGTCAGGGTTAATAGTATCACAAGGATGGTTATCACCAGCCCGATACCGAGATAAAAAAATATTCGCAATAAGTTTTTCATGCTTTTAAGAAAAAGCAACCGGCAGTGGACTTTTGATGTATAAACCATAGGTAAGATTTCTTTACCGTACCCTGCCGGCTACTTTATTATATATCATTCCGCAATAAAACGTCCAAATGGAACGGGCTCATCGTTGCCGGTGAGATATGCCGGGCATTCCGGCGCCGGCTCTAACGCCGCTTCCGCAGCTCGCTCCAACACCTCTCCCCCCGCCCTCTCCAAAGGAGCGGGAGCTACGGTTGCTAATTGTACACTGTCTGCTGAACTGGTGGCAAGTTCGTTGTTGCCGGTGTAATACACACGCGGCTCGGGTTGCGTGGCAATGGCTGCAACACTTGACGCCAAAGCGAAAAAGAAAAAAATTGTTTTCATAAAATGTATTTTTTGTTGTTAATAGTTTTCCAAAACACAGAAACATTTAATACTAATAACACAGGCATTGCTATATTTTGTGATATTATGTTTTTAGTTTCTGTGTAATATAATTTCTAATTGTGTAAATCATCAGTCCTAAGTCTATCGGCGCGTCAGCTAATTCTTAATTCTTAATTCCTAATTCTTAACTCTTAGTTCTTAACTCCTCAGCCGCGTCAGCTAACTCATAATTCATAACTCATAATTCATAACTCATAACTCTTTTTTGCGGCTTTGGGGATTGCTTCGCACTTATAAATTATCCCCAAACACAAACATTCACTAAACAATCCCCTTTTGCCGCACTATAATCCGTGTAATCCGTAAAAAATCCGTGTAATCTGTGCCTTTAACATAATGGCGGCTTTTATCTAGTCGGTCTTGTTTCGGGAAGTTCTTTTTTCTGAGCGATTGGGTCTGGTATAAAATGCGAAACGTGAACTTTACTTATTATCTCAGAGGTTCTGGAATACCGGTCTAACTACAAGCAAAATTCACGTTTCTCTTTCATGAAGTTTTGCTTTTATTCAGTTACACCAATAGAAATTTTCCAGATTTCCGAGATAGAATAAAAGCGGTCAAAATGTTTTAATGAACATTAATTATGTTTTAAATAACTTAAATCAGGTGCAAAGGTAGAAAGAATTTTCAATTCAGCAAAAAAAAATTGGAGATGTGAAAATGTGAAGATGTAGCTGGCGCGCCAGCTAATTCTCCATTCTCCACTCTCCACTCTCCACTCTCCATTCGCGAAGCGGTAGCCTAAATCTGTAAATCCGTAAATCGTGCCGGCGGTTTTTTTGGCACGAAATTTGTCATTACGTAACATAAAAAATAAAAGTATAGGAGATAAAATTATGAAAACACTTAAATTTAGTACCAGCCTCTTTATCGTTGTAGCGGCTATGTTGCTTGCCGGCGGTTGCGGCAATACCCGCCCGGCAGCTACTGCTTATGACGATATTTATTACACGCCGTCCCCACAGGCAGCAACGCCGGCATATAATGCCGAACTGGAACAGTTGAAAATAAAAACCGGTGCAACCGTGGCTACGGCGCCGCAGCCGGTAACCACCTACACGCCGGACGCACCCGGCGACGATGTTATCTACATTAGCGCCGACACCAATTCTATATATATCGACGCCGAGCCGGATAAAACCTACGTCATAACGGATAACGAAAATTCCTACGAACGCCGCCTGAGGATGTTCGACGACCCGCAATATACCGTAACCATCAATATGGAATACAGCGACCCCTGGTATTATGGTTCGTTGTACTATCCCTATTATTACCGCCCGTGGCGCTATTATAGCCCCTATTATGCTTGGGGTTGGGGATATAACTCGTGGTACAGCCCGTATTATTACGACGCATGGTACAGTCCCTATTATTATGGGTATTATGGTTGGGGATATACCCCTTTCTACTATCACTATCATCCGCGTTATTATCATCACCATGACCGTTACTATGCTCACCACAGCAATTCCCGCTATGGACGTTCCTTATCAAGCATCGCCTCTTCTTCGCGGTCGCCGCAGGGACGGAATGTTGCCACCAGCAGTCAGGCGACCCGTTCGTCGCAAGTTCGGCAAGTGGCGGGCAGTAGCCGCAACCAGGCAACCACTACGCGCAGCGCGGTAAATACCACCCGCTCCGTAAGCAGGGACGCCACTACCGGTCGTTCACAGGCTGTTGTGGGAAGGACTACGCGCACCACCGGAACCAATGCCACCGTTGGCAGAACTACTGCGCCAACTTCATCGAACGTAAGCCGCAGCAGGGCGGCGCGAAATGTACAGACTTACACTCGTCCGGAAGCCTCCAGCCGTTCGACTTATAATACCGGCGCTACGTCGCGTAGCAGTACCTCCGGGAATACGACGAACAACCGCACTGTTAGCAATACGCGCAGTAACTACCAGACGCCGTCCAGCGCCAATGAAAGCCGTACGCGCTCGTCGTCGAATACGAACAGCTATACGCCGCCGGCAAGCAACAGCAGAAGTTCGTCGTCATCCCAGAATGTGTCCACGTCGCGTTCATCCAGTTCATCGCAAAGCACTAATTCTTCTTCCTACCGGAGCACCGGCAGTTCATCGTCGCGCAGTTCGGGCAGTACGGGAAGTACGGGAAGTACGGGAAGCAGTAGCTCGCGCAGCTCCGGGAGTTCCGGAAGTTCCGGTGGCGGCAGTTCACGCAATTCCAGCGGCGGAAGACGGTAGGAGAATTAAAAATTAAAAATTAAGAATTAGGAATTAAGAATTAGCTAATGCCAGTGTGCTTACCGCGACTTACGACTTATGACTTATGACTTACGACTTATGACTTATGACTTACAATTAAAAATTAGAAATCAACAAATATGAAAAAGAATATATACATATTATTTATGAGCCTTTGCAGTACCGGTTTTGCCGTAGCCCAGACGTATGAGGATGCGCTTCGCTTTTCGCAAAACATTTACGAAGGCACCGCGCGCTTCCAAGGGATGGGCGGCGCCTTTACTGCACTGGGCGGTGATTTTACTACATTAAGTATCAACCCTGCCGGCGTGGCGGTATTCCGCTCTTCGGAGTTTTCCATTACGCCGGAACTGGTGTTTTCTTCTACTTCGGGAAAGTATTTGAACAATCAAACATCCGAACTTAAAACACGTACAGGCATTGCGAATGCAGGGTGGGTATCCGCTTTTGATACGCATAATACCAGCGGGCTGGTGGGCTTTAATTTCGGTATAGGATTTAATAAATTGCAAAATAATCCGCAACGTTTTTCGGCAAATGGGCGTACGGGGAACACTTCGCTGCCCAGGGAGTTGGCAATGGGGCTTAGCATAGACGGCGTGCTGCACGATGCTTTTGACAAAGACGCTACCAATACCGAGTGGCTGGCAATGAAAACAGGACTCATCCACTATGTGGATAACAGGGATGGCGCTTATATCGGCGCTACGGAAAATTTCGATGCGAACGACCCCAATGACCTTGACAAAATTTACCAAATGGGCGATATAAACCAGTCTTACTATTGCGACCAGTCGGGAAATGTAGGCGAATACGTCTTTAATTTCGGGATGAACCTATCGCACCGGTTCTATTTCGGCATGACGTTCGGCTTGCAGGATATTACGAACGATTTTTATGAAGAATACGACGAACAGGCAGTCAATTATGCCGATTTCAATGCCACAGGCTACCGGGGACTGAACCATGAAACCAATATATCTACCAGCGGGGTGGGTTATAATTTGAAGTTCGGCGCTATTGTGCGTCCGGTGGGCGGCTTGCGTGTAGGCGCTTATATCCACACGCCTACATGGATGTTCCTGCGGAATACATGGAACGAACGCATGGCGTCGAACATTAAAGGCGTGGAATATTCTGAATTCATAGAAGGACACGACGACTACCGGGTTACTACGCCGGTGAAATGGGGCGCGGGCATTGCCTATACTTTCGGCACGGTGGCGTTGCTGAGCGTCGATTATGAAGGCGTAAATTTTGCCGGAACAAGAATGTCCAACGAGGACGGCGCAACAAATTTTTACCGGAAGGATAATGAACGCCTGCAAAATGATTGCCGGACGACAACCAATATTCGCATCGGCGGGGAATATAAGATAAATGATTTTGCCATACGCGCCGGTTATGCGTGGTATCAAAATGCGCGGAAAGATTATGAGGATACACAAATAGGTTCGGTTGGGTTTGGCTACCGCGGGCGGTTTATGTCGTTGGATGCAGCCTATTCGTTTGCACCGGGCTTAAAGGAAAATTACATACTGTACAAAGGCAATCCCGAGAAGACGTCCCTGGATATATTTACCAGTAAATTTATGGTAACATTAGGCTTCCGGTTCTAAGAAAGAAAAGCCGGCAACTTCAATCAATAAATCCATTTGGAAGTCCCCCATACTTTTCGGAACGTTCCGTTTTCAATCCGGAACGTTCCGTTTTTTATTCGGAACAATTTTGCATAGTTTCCCGTTAATGGCATTGGCACTTTTCCCCTGCTTTCGTTAAAAAAAGTTAAAAAATTTTATTATTAATTATTTTTTTCATACATTTGCGTAACCAAATCAGTTTATAATACCTAAGAAATACGTAATTAACATTATGAAAAGAATTCTTACCACTCTGTTATTTGTAAGCGCTACAAGCCTATTGCTTGCGCAAACGGTGAACGAAATAATAAAATTTTCCCAACAGGCAAATTACGGTACATCGCGCGGTATGTCCATGGGTGGTGCAGTAGGGGCGCTTTCCTCCGAATATGCGTCGGTGAATGTAAACCCGGCGGCGTTGGGAACATTCCACATGGGACAGATAATCTTCACGCCAAGATTGGATATATATAAAACCAACTCCAACGGAGAACCGGATACCCGCAATAGTTTCGTAATAAACGGAGCTGGTATTGTTTACAGTTTCGATAACAGCAACGGGAATTTCAACCGCTTCAACTTGTCGTTCGGCTACAACCTGCATACGAATTTCAATGCGTATTACAGCACGCAGGGAACGCCTGCACATAATGAGTCATTAACGGACTATATGCTCGGAAAAGCGAATGCGCATTATGAGGGTTATGATGCGTGGGCAAACAACGCGCCTTTCATCAGCAGGGTGGGCAATGTATTTGAAAAACGTACCGGTTATGACCTAAAGAGCCAACAGCAACGCATTACTACGATAGGTCATGCGGGCGAATACTCCTTAGCATTCGGAACTTCTTATCTTGATAAATTATATCTTGGCGTTTCGGCAGGACTTAGTGATTTGAGGTACGAACGGCGGGATACCTATGACGAAACAGGGTCATTTAATAATGCGGAAACGAATATTTTGCATGAAACGGCTTCTTTCATCAACGGTAGAGGCGTTGGTGCACGGTTGGGATTATTGTACACGCCACTGGAAAGTTTCACGATAGGCTTAGCGGTACAATCGCCGGTATTTTATTCATTGTCGGTACGTACGAATGGAAATATTAATGTTTCGACCGTTTTGGAAGACAACTCGTACGATTTTACCTTGCGCACGCCGTGGCATTTATCATTAAACGCATCATATGCAGTGAATACACTGGCGGTTTTTTCTTTCGATTATGAGGTGGTAACAAATAACCTGATATCCTTGCACGGCGATTATGCAGGCATGACGCAGGCAACTACGGATAATATACATGCCATCAATGATTATTTGTTATCCGATGCAACTAAGGTAGCTATGAATTTCCGTGTAGGCGGCGAAGTACGCTTGCAGGATTTCTTTCTTCGTGGCGGGTTTGCCTACTTGGGCGCGCCGACGAACAATTTCAAAGGAGTGATAGTCGGTTCCGGCGGTTTGGGTTACCGGATTGGTTTTGCCTCTGTGGACGTGGGCTACCGCTATGCAACCTCTTCGGAAGAATATCATACTTACACTTCTTCCCCGCTAATCACCACCGACTATTCAAGGCATCAATTTTTGCTGACGATTTCATACCGGTTTTAGAAAAGTTAAGCATTAAGAACTATAAGTTAAGAGTACCAATAACCGGTACTCTTAATTTTTTTATTTTTCCGGCGCGGTCGTTCTTAATTTTTAGTTCTTCACTCTTAACTTGTCCAAGCTCTGGGTGCCTTCGTTGCACAACAAATCAAGAATGCTTAAGTCCGGCAGGAAAGAATGAAGATGGGCAAAAACTTGGTAGTAGGTTTGCGAATGGAAACCGGCATCTGGGGCGCAGGATATTTTGGGCGTTATGGAATAACGGTAATCGGCAGGACAGCCGTCCGGAGGACAGAATTGCGCGGTGTAACCAATAGCTGTATTGATGCCGATTAATTCACAAGTTGCCCGTAAAATTTTTTCGTTCAGGTCAAATAAGAAAGTTTCTTTTTTTTCGTAAAACGGGCGAATATCGTCGGCATAGTAAGCGAAGAAAGGTGAGGAACGATACGCCGTTTCGATAGCCCTCCAATGACGGCGCTGCCACGTTTCCGAATAATCAATGCGCACTTCGCGAATGGGCATTTTTTCACCGTGCCGTTTTACGACGGGAACAGTCAATGACTGCACGCCATTCGCCGCCGCAATCCGGCAACGGTTGCGATAGGTTTGTTTTACGTAATGCTCGTGCTGTTCCAACAAAACCGCAGTTGTTGAAACCAATTTTGCGTAGTACTGTATGGGCGCCCAGTAAGCGGTGGATAATTTTACAGGTTCGGCTTCCAAGTTTATAAGAATGCTTGTTTCAGTTTTTGGATACGCCGGTACGACTCGTCAATACGTTCCGGCGTGATTTTGCCTGATTGCACTAAAGCGTAAATAGTATCAATGGTATTTTGCGTCATGTGCGGTTTGTAAACGCTGCCGTTGTTCGAGAGGCAAAGAATATCCACGCCGGCATTGATCGCCTTTTCCAAAGCCACTTCCAACGGGAACAGGTCGGCAATAGCGCCCATCGCCAAGTCGTCGGAAATAATCACGCCATCAAATCCCAATTGCCCGCGCAATATTCCGGTGAGGATTTTTTTCGACATCGTCGCCGGATAATCCGCGTCCAAATTGGCATTGAAGACGTGCGAGGTCATGATTAACGAAATGGCGCCGGTTTCCAATAAACGTTGGTAAGGTACCAGTTCTTGCGCACTCCATGTACGGGTTACGTCGGCGCTGCCGGCATGCGTGTCGTTCATGGAACTGCCGTGCCCGGGAAAATGTTTCGGGCAAGAAATAATATTCCGCTTCGTATGTTCGGCAACCCAAATGCCGGCATGCTTTGCCACCTCTTCGGGGTCAGCGGAAAAACTGCGTTCCTTTTGCCCAATGATAGGATTTTCCGGATTGACGTCCACATCTACGCAGGGGGCAAAATTCAGGTTGATGCCCAATCCCGCCAATACACCGGCGGTTTGCGCCGCATAGAAAGCAGTTGTATCTACATTATCAAGCGTGCCCAAATATTTTGCCGATACGCTGGGGGGGAAGCCGAATGCGGTTTTCAAGCGGTTCACTTTCCCACCTTCCTGGTCAATGGATACCAAGAGTTTCCCGGGTGCAATTTGTTGCAAGTCCGCTACCAATTTTTTCACCTGCGCCGGCGATTGGATATTGCGTACCGGTGTTTTCGACGGCACATCATAATCAAACAGGATGATGCCGCCTACTTTCAGGTTTTTTACATCATGGTAAATTTCGCTGTTTTCCGTCAGTGTTGTATCACGGAAGCCCACCAACAACATTTGGGCGATTTTTTCTTTCAGCCCGGCGTCGCCGGTTTGCGTACAGCCGTGCAGTGCAACGCATGCGCCAAGGGCTGTAAAAAGTAAATGTTTTTTTATTTGCATAGTTTGTTTTTTTAAGGAAGCAAATATAGCTATTTTTTTCTTATTATAGTTACATTTACTAATGGAACTTACCCTTTGAATTTATCCCACCGCCCGTCCCGGCAATTTGACTTGTATTAACCAAAATTTTATTATCTTTGCACTCCCTTTTGGAACACCACATGCGTTACGAAAATGTATTGCCCGGATGGTGGAATTGGTAGACACACTACTTTGAGGGGGTAGCGCCGGTTTCGGTGTGCAAGTTCGAATCTTGTTCCGGGCACAATAACAGCAAAAAAGCATCTGAAAAACAGGTGTTTTTTTATTTTACAGGAATAAATTTGGGAATAATTTATCTATTAAACAAATGCAAGTAAGTAACAACCCCGTCATTTTTATATTCCGGAATGAAAGAAATAAAAAACGTCAAGTTAGGATGCTCGTACCAGTTTAGTCGCTTTCAACTTTTTTATTCCAAAACTACCACAAAATTTCAAAAAATGTAATTAAGTTGCAAATAGCAAGGATGTGCATTTAATGAGTTTATATTAAACTTCTTTTTCGAGAAGGCAAATACTATTTGAACTTACCAATTACTAATTCCTCAATTTCTTTTGTATTCTAAAAAATCTTTTTTATCTTTGTATCCGTTATGCTCTTTTACATTTTGGATATGTTTATTCTGTCACTGAAATCTCGAAAATTTCTATTTATCAAGAATAAAACAAATCACACATCAAACGTGGACATTTGCTTATTTGATAAATGGGTATTCGAGAACCTCAGCGACAATAAGTTTTAGTCTGCGTTTCATTTTTATTTTATACTAAAAAATAGAATAGAAACCAGGAAATTTGGCAGT
>JAIRLT010000157.1 GCA_031259225.1 Prevotellaceae bacterium | reverse complement strand
GCCGGGTATTGCCTGACTAATGCGTCAATCATGCCGGCGTGGTCGGGTTCCATATGGTTAATGATTAGGTAATCCAACTGCCGGCTTTGCAGGTGGTCGGCAATGCGGTCTAAATAACCGGCGGCGGCGGTAATATCAACCGTATCGACCAGCGCGGTTTTTTCGTCGTTGATGATATACGAATTATAGGCTATGCCGGAGGGCAAGGGCCAAAGGTTTTCAAACAATTGTTTCCGGCGGTCATTCGCACCTATCCAGTTTATTTTTCCGGTAATATGCATAATTAATTTCTAATTCTTAATTCCTAATTCTTACTTCTTCCTCAGGTGGCTGTGGCGGCGGCTATAGGTGAAATAAATAACGAACCCTAATAATGTCCATAAAATTAACCGCAGCCATGTATTCCAGGGGAGCGAAACCATTTGTAAAATGCAAAAGAATGCGCCCAGCAAGGGAAGGAACGGCATCAACGGGACTTTGAACGGGCGGCGCAACTGGGGTTGCGTACGGCGTAATACCACTACCGATATACACACAATTGCAAAAGCCATCAATGTTCCTATAGATACCAGTTCGCTTAAAACGTTTAACGGCAATGTGCCGGCGATGACGCCGGTAGCAATGCCTGCAAAAACAGTTGCATTCTGCGGCACGCCGCGTTTTTTATGGACTTTGGAAAACAAACCCGGCAATAACCCGTCCTTTGAAATAGCGTAGTAAATACGCGATTGCCCCATCATCATCACCAGTATCACGGAACTGATACCGGCAATGGCGCCCAGTTTAATCAACGGGCTCAACCATGCCAAACCCGCCGAGCGGTCGATAGCCAGCGCGATGGGCGCATCCACATTCAACTCCTTATAACTGATGATACCCGTCAATACGGCGGTAACCGCCACATACAGGAGGGCGCAGATGATAAGCGAAATTAAAATCCCCTTGGGCATGTCTTTTTGCGGACAGCGGGTTTCCTGCGCCGCCGTGGAAAGTGCATCAAACCCGAGGTAGGCGAAAAAGACCACCGCCGCGCCGCGAAGCACGCCGCTCCACCCGAAATGCCCGAATGCACCGGTGTTCGCCGGCACATATGGCGCCCAGTTCGACGTATCAATATAGGACAGCCCGAAACCGACAAACAGGAGGATGACGCATACTTTGATAACCACAATCACGTTATTCACCCGCGCCGATTGCCGGACGCCCCCCAACAGCAACGCCGTGATGACAGCCACAATGAACATCGCCGGGAAATTAACCAAACTGCCGGTCAATATCCATTCTCCATTTTCATGCCCGAATGCGGATTGCAGCAGGTTGTGCGGCAAATGGACGCCCCAGCCTTCGAGCAGGCTTTGCATGTAGCCCGACCAGCCGACAGCTACCGTAGAGCAGGCGAAAAGGTATTCCAACACCAAATCCCACCCGATGAACCAGGCAAGAAATTCGCCCATGGTGGCGTAGCTGTACGAATAGACGCTGCCCGACACAGGTATCATAGCCGCAAATTCGGCATAACAAAGACCGGCGAATACGCAACCGAGCGCCGAGATGATAAAGGAAACCGTGAGCGCCGGACCGGCATACTGGGCGGCTGCCTGACCGGTAATGACGAATATTCCGGTGCCGATAATCGCGCCGATACCCAGCGCTACCAAGTTCGTTGCGGAGAGCGTACGCTTCAATCCGCCGTTAGTGTCATCGACCTCACGCAGGATGTCGTCGATGTTTTTTCTTTTGAATAAATGTTTCATAAATTCATTAAACATTAATAAGTGATTATTGACTCCTGCGGCTGCAAAGGTAAAAAAAAATACATAATTTAAAGATTTAAAAATTGAAATTTTTAAATCCTGAAACCTTTAAATCGCTTAGGCTGGGGGTGAGGACTGTCTAAAAGTCGATGTGCTATTTTAACCGCTAATCACTAATTGTTTTCTTCATAATAATATGAATAATCAATCCCTTTCATAAATATTTCGCGGCTGTTGATTTCATCGGTTAAGGCATTTTTCAGCAAGTTTTTCAGTACTGTACTGTTTGTGGCGCTTTTTACCATTGCACCCAGATAATCGTTTTTGCTAATTTTACTCCAATCTACACATTTTTTCAGGCGTTTTTTCAGTATCAAATCAAGCCAAATGCGTGTACTCCGCCCGTTTCCTTCCATAAAAGGATGGGCAATATTCATCTCTACATATTTATCGACAATCTCATCGAAAGTATTTTCGGGCATGCGTTCAATTTGGCTTAATGTGCTGCCCAGAAAGTGTGCCACCGCAAACTGGAAGCCGCCTTTTGAAATGTTTTTTTGCCTTATTTTTCCTGCGAAATCATACAACCCTCCGAAAATATAGGCGTGAATTTGTTGTAAACTTTTCGTAGTCCCGATTTCGGCTTCATTAATGAGGTTGCTCTCAAAAAAAGAATAGGCTTTTTTCTTGCTTTGTCCGTCGATGCTGTTATCGTTATACGTAAACCAGTCAAGAAATTTCATAGCCTTGTTATTCGGAAATTGCTTGGCAAGGGAAATAACGCCGTTATCGTCAAGCACATTTGACAGTCGTATTTTGCCGTCAGGACTTTTAAGTTTGAACTGGGTAGTGATACTACCCAGTTGGTTGCCCTCTTTTTTGAGTTTTGCTTTCAGGTATTTCCAATAGTTACGGGCTTTTTCGTAATCTTCATATTCACCCAAAGTTGCGACAATATCCAGAACGGAAAACCACCATTTATTGTTTTTCTCATCCCATATAGCGCGAACTTCATGGTCGTCGAAAAAACGGATTGATATTTTTGTGTTATTGCTCATTGTTGGCTTCTTTTTTCGGGCATCTCTAAATCAAGGACAAATATACACAAAATTTCAAGATTTCAAAATTCAAAGATTTCAAGATTTCAAGAAAAACCGCCGGCAAGTTTCCTTACCGGCAGTTCTTTCTTGCACCAACTTTTGGGTGAAGGGTGAAGGGTAAAGGGTGAAAGGGGCTGGCGCGCCAGCAGCTTTCCACTCTCCATTCTCCACTCTCCATTCGCGAAGCGTCAGCACTGCCTACTGCCCACTGCCCACTGCCTTTACGGCACTATCGCGCTCTGGATTTGGCTTAAATTTATAATTACTTTATTTATAACCGATTTGTAGTCTTCTACAACTTGGTTGTAGTCTTCTACAATTCGGTTGTAGTCTTCTACAATTTGATTGTAGTCTTCTACAATTTGGTTGTAGTCTTCTACAATTCGATTGTAGTCTTCTACAATTCGATTGTAGTCTTCTACAATTCGGTTGTAGTCTTCTATAATTTAATTAAGGAGGCACATAATTTTCGTATTTTTCTATTTTTTGCATAAAGCGTAAGTCATAAGTTGTAAGCCCCGTGTTCCCCCTTTGGGGGTTAGGGGGCTTTTTTCATTCTCTATTCTCCATTCGCGAAGCGCTATTTAATCCCTGACGCA
>JAIRLT010000142.1 GCA_031259225.1 Prevotellaceae bacterium | reverse complement strand
GGCAAAGCCGTCCCCATGATAGTTATCATGGATAGCGGCAACATTGAAGTGTCGTTCAACTTCGGATCGGGAATGAGCAGAGACGAATACGGGGCAAATTTCACCCCGATTCTGTTGAATGAAATCATTCCTTTTGTTGAGTCGAAATTCCGTATCCTGACAGACCGCGAAAACCGCGCAATGGCAGGGCTGTCGTGGGGTGGATTCCAGACATTCAACACAACGCTCGCCAATCTTGATAAATTTTCATACATTGGCGGCTTTAGCGGCGCAGGCGCAATTAACCCTGAGCAAATCGGCACGGCGTATAACGGCGTATTTGCGAATCCAAAACAGTTTAATGAAAAGGTGCAGCTGGTGTTTATGGGCATCGGCTCGGAAGAACGTCCCGAACGGACTAAAGCGCTTGCAGACGGACTCAAGGCTGCGGGAATTAAAAATGTCGTTTACTACGAATCCCCCGGAACAGCGCATGAATGGCTGACGTGGCGCAGATGTCTGAAAGAATTTGTTCCACGTCTTTTTAAGAAGACAAGTAAATAATCACAACTGTAGAAAATACATGATGCAGATACAATTAAAAAATAAAAAAATGATTGCAGTAAAAACAATTTTATCAACCGTTAAACATTCCACATCTCGAAAGTGGGGAATGTTTAAAACAACAACCGTAAAACAGGGTCGGTTTAGGGCGGTCGTTTTGTGTCTTTGCGCCTTTGCGGTTAACAATTTGTGTGCGCAAAATGTTCTTTGGTACTCGCAGCCTGCGGTGAGTTTTGAAGAGGCGTTGCCTTTGGGAAATGGACGCATTGGGTTGATGGTGTATGGCGGCATTGCGGAGGAAATCATCAACCTGAACGAAGAAACAATGTACGGCGGTGGCCCTGCTGATAATGGCGCAAAACCCAATATGCCCGATTTTTTGCCGCAAGTGCGCGAAAAACTTTTTGCAGGAAAATGGCAGGAAGCGTCTAAAATTTTGGAAAATATTCAGGGAAAAAACGCCAATTCTTATGCACCTTTGGGCAATCTGATCATTCGTCAGAATGTTAAAGGCACGCTTTCGGATTACCGTCGAAGTTTGGATTTGGAAACTGCCGTTGCAAGCGTACAATTCAAAATGGATGCTGTACTTTTTACGCGGCAGATTTTTGTTTCGTATCCTGCACAAGTAGCTGTGATACGGCTCACAAGCTCCAAAAAAGGTGCGCTGAATTTTAGCATTGACGCCAACACCGCTTTCGAGGGCGCAAAAATTCAATCGCTTGCCAACAACGAATTTTGCCTTGCTGGACAACTTCCTTACCGCATTGATGCCGACGGAAGATATCCCTTGCTGTACGAAAGCGAGGCAGGACAGCGCGGAATGCGTTATTGCCTTAATGTAAAGGCAGTGAGCGCAGACGGCGTAATTTCCACAACGCCGGCTTTGCAAGTGCAAAATGCTACTGATGTTTTGATTTTTCTTTCGGCGGCAACAAGCTTCAACGGTTTTCAAAACCGCCCCGACACGCAAGGAAAAGACGAAATGGCGCTTGCTAAAAATTATTTGCAAAATGCAGAAAAACAAAATTTTGAAACCTTAAAATCTGTCCATATTGCCGACTATCAAAACCTGTTCAAGCGCGTTTCGGTTACGCTCGGTGGTGCGGATTTGCAATCCGTGCCTACCGACCAACGTTTGAAATCCTACGCCACAGGCAATGCCGACCCCGCGCTGGAATCTTTGTACTTTCAATTCGGGCGTTATCTGCTCATTTCGTCTTCGCGCGAAGGCGGTGTTCCCGCCAATTTGCAGGGCATTTGGAACAAAAACCAACGCCCGCCGTGGGGCAGCGAATATACTACCAATATCAACTTGCAAATGAATTATTGGCTTGCCGAGCAGTGTAACCTTTCGGAACTTACCGAGCCGCTTTTGGCGCAAATCCCGCGTTTTGCCGAAAACGGCAGGCAGGTGGCGAAAAATTACTACAATATGCACGGTTGGACATTGCACCACAATTCTGATATTTGGGCAATTGCCAATCCCGTTGAGGGCAATCCAAAATGGGCAAATTGGGCTTTGGGCAGTGCGTGGCTCTGCCAGCATCTTTTCGAGCATTACCGCTTTACTGCCGACAGGGAAATTCTTGCCCAAACCGCCTATCCGCTGATGAAAGAGGCGGAATTGTTCCTCGCTGATTGGTTGATGGAGAAAGACGGCTATCTGCTCACCGCACCTTCCACTTCGCCCGAAAACGTGTTTATTGACGAAAACGGCAACAAAGGCGTCGTTACCATTGCATCGGCGATGGATATGGAAATCGCTTGGGATTTTTATACTAATTTGATTGAAGCCGGAAAAGCTTTGAACGAAGATAATGATTTGTTGAAAAAATGGGAAAGACAGCGCGACAAACTTTTTCCGCTGCAAATCGGCAAAAAGGGTAATTTGGTGGAATGGTACAAAGACTGGGAAGACGAAGACCCGCAGCACCGCCACGTTTCGCATCTTTTCGGCTTGCACCCCGGGCGGCAAATCTCGCCGCTGACAACGCCCCAATGGGCAAATGCAGCTGTGCGCACGCTCGAAATTCGCGGCGACGGCGGCACAGGTTGGAGCAAAGCGTGGAAAGTAAATTTTTGGGCGCGTTTGCTGAACGGTAACCACGCCTACAAAATGTACCGCGAGTTGCTTGCCCATTCCACTTTGCCCAATTTGTTCGACACGCACCCGCCCTTTCAAATAGACGGCAACTTTGGCGGTGCGGCAGGCTTTACCGAAATGCTGTTGCAAAGCCACTTGGGCGAACTGCACCTTTTACCCGCCCTGCCTGACGTGTGGCAACAAGGCGAAATCAAAGGCTTGCGGGCGCGTGGCAACTTCGAAGTGTCTATACAGTGGGAAAAGGGCAAGCTGAAGACAGCCATTATACGCTCTTTGGCAGGACAAACCTGCACTTTGCGCAGCGATACGCCGCTGAAAATTAAAGGAGCATCGGCAAAAATGAAACGGGACGGAAAATATTACCTTTATTCTTTTAACACCCAAAAAGGAATGACCATAGAAGCCAATAAAATTAAATAAATTCGCAACTTTATGAAGAAAATTATTGTAATCCTATTGGTTTTGAGCAATGCGGCAATATCTTTTGCTCAAAAAACAGCGGAAAAGGATTTGTCCGCCTACTTGCTCGTCTATTTTAGGGATGCTAAATCATAACAAAAAAAAATAAATATTAAACAAAAAAAAATGAAACGTTTTATTTCAATTATTCTAATTGCACTGCCATTATCGCTAATGGCGCAAACAGCATCTATAACAATAAACACCGAAAGAATTATCGGTGATATTGACCCCAATATTTACGGGGTGTTTATGGAACCTATCGGCAGTTCGACCGAGCAGCCCATACGTAACACTCTTTACGGAACTCTCTACGATCCATCGTCGCCGCTGGCTAACAAAGATGGTTTTATTACGACTTACATCGACGCCATGCGCGAACTTAAAATTACCAACATGCGATGGCCCGGCGGAAATTATATGTCAAGTTACGACTGGCAGGACGGTATCGGACCTAAAGAATTGCGACCCGTGCGCAAAGACCTCGCCTGGGGCGGTTACGACCCCAACCTCGTGGGTACGGACGAATGGGTGAAACTCAACCGCGCAATAGGCAGCGAAAATGTGATTTGTCTCAATCTCGGACTGGGAGACATAAACAATGCCCGCTTCTGGATTGAGTACTGCAACGTGAAAAGCGGCACGTATTTCTCCGACCTGCGGGCAAAATACGGCAATCCCGAACCATATAATGTAAAATACTGGTGTCTGGGTAACGAACTGGACGGCTATCCGTGGATTATAGGCTACAAAAATGCCGAAGACTACGTGAAAACAGGACTCGAAGCTGCCAAAGCGCTCAAGGCTGTGGATAATTCCATAAAATTAGTGGCTAACGGTTCTTCAAATTATGAAGCAACAGGCATCTGGCTCGAATGGAACCGCAAAGTGATTACCGCCTTCACCGGAATAGCCGACTACCTCTCTATACACCGCTACTGGCACAATGGCGTACCGGAAGACAAACGCGACGACTATTACAGTTACATGGGCGAAGGCGCTATGGATTTGGAAGAAAA
>JAIRLT010000023.1 GCA_031259225.1 Prevotellaceae bacterium | reverse complement strand
TTCCCGCCTGCCTTAACAGGATTGGAAATAGTAGCAGTTGAAAAACCTTGGGATATTACACCCTTTACCGGACAGAAATCTATCCATATCCATACGCGGTTATTGTAGGGCGCAGAGGGGGAATTCGTCCATGCCACTTTGAATGTTACCTTTTTTGCGGCATAATCCGTACTTACCGGTGTTACTGTTACAGTGGCGCTTGCAGCAACGCTTACAAGCATTGCAAAAAAGAAAGATTTTGTTCTCATAATTTTTTATTTTTTATTTTTTAAATGCAGCTTTCGGAGATTGTTTCATATACGTACCCACAAACACAA
Organism: Prevotellaceae bacterium; assembly: GCA_031259225.1. Taxonomy (GTDB): domain Bacteria; phylum Bacteroidota; class Bacteroidia; order Bacteroidales; family UBA932; genus JAIRKX01. The sequence continues at coordinate 2,267 of JAIRLT010000023.1, read as the reverse complement.
ACAACATTTACAAAACAATCTCCAGCTGCAATTTTTTCTCATTGCCACTTTTCACGATTCCTGTGTTGTTTGTGGGATTTTTCTTAAAAAAGAAAACGTGAATGTTGGTTTATCGTTGTAAGAAACTTGGCAAACCCACCAATAATGATTAAATCTAAAATCATATTTATTTTATTAAGCATGATCCATCAGTGGTTGGGATTTTACCGGTTTTTTACATCAATAAACAAAGAACATCTATAATGCCACAAATATATTACTTTATTTTTATGAATACACCATCTGTCGCCTATAAACATTATTTTTACAGTCAAAAAGAATATAATAATCTAAAAAATTGATAAACTTCCCCCCCACAAAAACATTTTAATTTTGCCTGCCATAAAAAAGGTAGTATCTTTGCACATTATTAATTTTTAAAAATTTTCAAATTTTATGGTAAATTATAAAGATTTAGGACTGGTAAATTCGCGCGTCCTGTTTACCAAAGCTGTTAATGGAGGATATGCTATCCCGGCATTCAATTTTAATAACATGGAACAGTTGCAGGCTATTGTTGCGGCATGTGTGGAAACCAAATCGCCGGTGATTTTACAGGTGTCGAGCGGTGCGCGGAAATACGCCAACCAAACATTGTTGCGCTATATGGCGCAAGGTGCGGTGGAGTATGCTAAAGAATTGGGATATGCTATTCCCATTGTGTTGCACCTTGACCATGGCGATACGTTTGAGTTGTGCAAATCGTGTATTGAGTACGGTTTTTCGTCGGTCATGATTGACGGCTCGCACCATGACTATGCGAAAAATGTGGAACTGACGGCGCAAGTAGTGGAATATGCGCATAAGTACGACGTAACTGTAGAAGGTGAACTGGGCGTGCTTGCCGGCGTGGAAGATGACGTGAAAGCCGAACAGCATACCTACACGCAACCCGGCGAAGTGGAAGATTTCGTAAAGAAAACCGGCGTTGATTCATTGGCTATTTCTATCGGGACGTCGCACGGAGCGTTTAAGTTCAAACCCGGTCAGAAACCGCAAATCCGTCTGGATATTCTGGCGGAAATTGAAAAACGCATTCCCGGATTTCCGATTGTGTTGCATGGCGCATCAAGCGTGCCACAAGACATTGTAGCGGAAATTAACCGCTATGGCGGACAGTTGAAAGACTCTATCGGTATTCCCGAAGACCAGTTGCGTGCCGCCGCCAAATCGGCTGTGTGCAAAATCAACATTGACAGCGACGGTCGTCTGGCGATGACTGCCGGTATCCGCAAGGTGCTGTCCGAACAGCCTGCCGAGTTTGACCCGCGTAAATACTTGGGACCTGCCCGCGAACTGCTGAAAGCGCTTTACATCCACAAAGTGAAAGAAGTGTTGGGCAGCAACGAAAAAGCCTGAATAAGGTTTACGGATTTAACATCCGGTAACGGGAAATAAGTACAGGCGGACGACCGCAGGTCGTCCGCCTGTTTTTTGCTGCGAATGTAGAAAATTTTCAGATTACAAATTATTTTTTTGTAGTCTTTAAAAAAATAGTACCTTTGCATTCCCAAAATGCTGTTCGATGAATTGCCCGGATGGCGGAATTGGTAGACGCGCTGGTCTCAAACACCAGTGGCTGTAAGGCTGTGCCGGTTCGACCCCGGCTCCGGGTACTTGATAAAACGTGAATAATCTTTTATTGGATTAGTAACGTTTTTAGTTTTGGCGAGTTATTTTAAAATAACGGCTTAATGGTCAAAAATTAAGATTAATCATTACGAAAACACTGCACCGGTATCTTGTCCCGCCACAGATGTACCAACCGGAAGATTACCACGAAAGCGGATTTCTTCCCGCATAGTGGGGGATACTGCCCGCACATACAAATTTCTTCCCCCAGCGCTGGGGAAAGGAAATCCGGTTGAATTTTTGTTTCCGGCTATGCCTTTACAGCTTTATTCTGCTCCGGGTGGGACAGGCTCTTCTTCGGGAGCAATATAGTAGGGGTTTGCTTTGACAACCAATACCAGCCTGCGGTTTTTGGCGTGTTCCTTTTCGGTGCAAGGATTTTCCGCAGTACATTCTTTTAACATCAGGTTATCGCCATAGGCGGTGGCGCGCAGCCGCGACAAATCAACGCCTTTATCTACCAAGTATTTTTCTACTGCCTGTGCGCGCTTCAAGGACAAGGTTTCGTTTTCTTCCTTAGTACCCTCTTCCATGTCGGCATGTCCCTCTATCAATACCATGTAAGAAGGTTCCATTTCCAGAACTTCACAAACCTT
>JAIRLT010000181.1 GCA_031259225.1 Prevotellaceae bacterium | reverse complement strand
AACAATTCAGGTAGACTATAACCTGCCGGAGCGTTTTGAACTGGAATACGTAGGCGCCGACGACAAACGCCACCGACCGGTGATGATCCACCGCGCGCCTTTCGGCTCTATGGAACGGTGTGTGGCGGTACTCATCGAACATACCAGCGGGAAATTCCCGTTATGGCTCACGCCGGAACAAGTCGCCGTGCTGTCTCTCAGCGAACGTTTCAACGGCTATGCCCAACAGGTGAGCGACGCGCTGAACCGCGCCGGCATCCGTGCGGTAGTGGACGACCGCAATGAAACGGTCGGTAAAAAAATCCGCGAAAACGAATTGAAACGTATCCCGTATTTGCTAATTGTCGGCGAGAAAGAAGAAGCTGCGCAGCAGGTATCCGTCCGCAGGCAGGGTGAGGGCGACAAAGGCGCAATGAGCATTGCGGAATTTACAAAATTCCTGACGGAAGAAATTTCCAAAGAACTGGCGATGTAGCCGCATCCGGAAAATGAATAAATTCCATTAACAACTTTTCGTGTCTTACTTCGTTAGCAGTCCTTTTAATAATTGCGGGTTGTCGGTTGTGATGTAGTCAATGCCTTGCGAAATGAAGTACTGCATCTGTTCCGCATGGTTTATTGTCCACACGTTGGTAGACAAGCCCAATGCTTTTGCTTCCTTAATCCATCCGGGATGCTCTTCTTTCAGCACTTTCCATGCGTAATCCAATCCCCAATAGCCTTCGGCTTTCAGTTCTGCCGGGGATTTCCCGCCGTTCAGGTAGGCTACCCGGTGCCGGGGATTGAGTTTAATCAATTCCTGGCACACCTGCTCGCTGAACGAAATATAATCCACCATATGGGCAATACCGTTTTCGTTAATAAGTTTTACGGTTTCATTGGCAACGCGCACATTGGCTTCTGCGGTAGCATGCGGTTTGATTTCGACGATTAACTTCGTCTTGTTTTGTTTTTTTGCAATATCGATACATTGTTGCAGCGTGGGAATGGGTTCGCCGTTTACCAACCGCAGCGCCGAAAGTTCTTCGTAGGTGGCTGTTTGAATAACTACGCCCTGGTAACTTGCATCATGGTTGAGGACGATAACGCCGTCTTTAGTTATCCACACGTCCAATTCCGAGCCATAAGCGCCCATTTTAATGGCGTTTTCCAACGAGGAAAGGGAATTCTGGGCAGCGCCTAACTTGTCCCAATAGCCGCGGTGGGCAATGATTTGCGTTTGCGCCTGTGCGCCTGCCATACTGCACAATGATAGAAAAACGATACCGAATAATTGTGTTGTTTTCATTTTATTTATGTTTTTAAAGTGAAGCGTAAATATTTTACAAATATACAAAACGTTTATTAGCTTTTTTCCCGTAATGAAAACAGCCGGCAAATACCGGCTGCAATCATATAAAGAAACGATAGGTGCAATTTTTACCGTTTACCGGAACATACTACCGGAAAACAGTTTTTTTATTTTTACATCCGGTATGAAAAATTCAATTTTTTCATGTATCTTTGCGACGCCTTTTTGAAAAGGATTTTAAGCGGGAATAGCTCAGTTGGTAGAGCATCAGCTTCCCAAGCTGAGGGTCGCGAGTTCGAGCCTCGTTTCCCGCTCTGAAAACATACCGTTGTTGTCATGCCCTCCAACTCCCAATGGATACGCCCGGCAAACAGTTTTCCTCCTTGACAAGTCATCTTTGGAATAAGCCCGTTGCATTCGCCTGCAAACGCTACCCCGGCGCCGGCGTGCCTGTCGCACCTTACGAACTAAAAAATTTTCCGTAAATTTGTCTTCAACTATGAAACAGTGGTTATTTTTTGGGATAATATACTTGGCGTTGCCGTTTCCGGCGGCGGCGCAGGAGGAGGCGCATACCAACCGGCAGGCGGCATGGAAGGATGTGTGCTATGACACGCATATCCGCAGTATTCAACTCTTCAAGGGCGACAATGAACAATCGTTGCCGGTGCTGGTATGGAATGCCGGCGAGCAACTGACGTTATGGTTCGACGACTTGTCGGAACGCCGCTCGTCGCTGCGCTACACCATTGTGCACTGCACGGCAGACTGGGAAGAAGACAATTTGTTCTTTACCGACTACCTCGAAGGCTTTGCGGAAAACCGGCTGAACGAATTCAGACATTCGCACCTCACGCGGGTGAATTATACGCACTACGAATTGCATATCCCCAACAATGACGTGCAATTGAAAGTGTCGGGAAATTATTTGCTAAAAGTATATGAAACGGATGCAAAGACCCCTGTATTCGTGCGTGGTTTTTCGGTGGTAGAGCCGAAGACCGCCGCCACGTTGCGTATGCGCGGACCGGCGGTTACCGGCGAAAGTTGCCTGCAGCAACTGGAACTTGCCGTTAGCCATTCCTCGTTGGAGGTGCGCAATGCTTTCCGCGAGTTGAAGGTGCGGGTAGAGCAAAACGGCTACCGGCTTCCATTGACGCCTCATCCGGCGCCAACATTCACAGATATTGGCAGCACAAACTATTCGCAAGCCGACCGCCTTTGGTATCCGGGCGGAAATGAATTTCGTTTTTTTGATACGCGGAACATGGAATTCAGCGGGCGCGGCGTAGTGCAGATGCGTACGGACAGCGACGGCTTTGCCTATGCCCTCCTGCAACCAGATGCGCCGCGTAACAGAAACTATTCATACGAACGCGACATGAACGGACGCTTTTATATCGACGCTTACCGCACCGCCGGTCGCCTGACGGAAGCCGATTATGTAACCACTATTTTTACCTTGAATGTCCCCGAGCCGTTCGACGGCGAGGTATATGTCTTCGGCGCGCTCACCGGATTTGCGCTGCATCCCGCTTTCCGTATGGAATACAACGCTACGCGGCATGCCTATGAATTGAATACGCTTGTGAAGCAAGGCTTGTACAATTACCGCTACGTGCTCTTGGACAAACAGGGGCGCATCGACTGGACAGCCATCGAAGGCTGCCATGCCGAAACGGAAAATAGTTACCACATCTATGTCTATTTCCATTCTGTCCGCGACCGCTACGACCGGCTGGCAGGATTTTTTTCAACAGGAATAAATTAATTTACAGATTTACGGATTTACGGATTTGGGGCAAAGGGTAAAAGGTAAAGGGTGAAAGGGGCTGGCGCGTCAGCACTGCCTACTGCCTACTGCCCACTGCCTACTGCCCACTGCCCCACAACGCCGTCATTCCGACCGGAGCGGCGAGGGACGAGCCGCGTAGCGGAGGAAACTGCCCCGGAACGCAGGGTGATGCAAAGCAGCAGGTGCATAATGCAGCAGATCCCTCCACTCCGCACGCTCATTCTTCGCGTGCTCCGGTCGGAATGACGACTCACTGGATAGTGGAGAATGGAGAGTGGAGAATGGAGAATTAGCTGGTGCGCCAGCACTGCCTACTGCCCACTGCCTACTGCCCACTGCCCACTGCGGT
>JAIRLT010000245.1 GCA_031259225.1 Prevotellaceae bacterium | reverse complement strand
TTCCTTAGAAACGGACTTAAAGATGGCGTGAAAAAGATAAACATTCGTCTGGATGACCGGCAAATTATGGATATTCACCCATTCAAATGGGATACGACAGAAGTGGCTGTTCACGTGTCCAAAGAGATGAAAGAGGAATTTAACCTTGCCGCCGATTATCAGATGAAATGGCGCGTCGAACCCGATTTGGTTTCAAACCGTATGCACGCCAAAATAGAAGGCGAACAGGCAAAGAAACGGATTTACCTTAGTCCGCAACGGGCAATGTTACTGCATATCGTGGCAAACAACTTTGCCCTCCGTCCGGTGTATTTCTCTAATTTTGCCGAAGCTACATTTTATGGCGGACTGAATTCTCATTTTCAAAACTGCGGATTAACTTCCCGATTAACGCCGGTCGAAACCGGCAATACCGATAAATCTTACGATGTGAATAAATTGGAATTACTGCTTAAATCCAAAAATTTCAAATATTTCCCCACATTAAAAACCGACGATATTCCTCGAATATCGGGAGCAGTATTCATATACCATATAACTTTCAGGTTGCTTGCACAAAAATATAAGCAAAACAATCAGGTTGAAAAACTGAAAGCGTTAATTGAACTTTACAAATCAAGTATAGCTATCGGATTAGATGAAGAATACGAAGCCGAAATTTTAAAAGAAATGGAAACGCTGCTTGACGATTGAAAATACTACGATTATCTTTACCCCAATATTCCTCGCCACGCTGTACACCTATCCTCAAAACGGATTTCCGCATTGGCAGGACGTCGCCCTCTTCGCAGGAAATTGCTTCGGCGAGGCATATGATAATTATGTACGTATCTCTTATTGCGTAGATTTAGCGGTATTAAAGAAAGCGTTGGATAAAGTGAAATGCTTTGTGGAAAAGTTGTGAAATGAAATAATAAAAAACCAATACTTAATATTCAATTTTTAATCTGTTTTTTTGAAAACCGCCATCCTACGAGCAAAATGGCTGCTACAATGAATAGCAACGAAAGGATAGAGCCTTCAAAACCAAATTCGCCCCCGTTCAACAGGTTATTTTCTTTGTGCTGTTGATGAATAATAGCGTATGTTGAATTGCCGCTTACATGGAAGCCGAAAACCGTCCCTTGAAAAAAGTTCCAACTAAAATGCAGCGCAACAGGAAACCACAGGTTTTTAGTGTATATATACGAAGTTCCAAGTAATAACCCCGACAGCAATATACTGCTGAAACCCATCCAATCGAAGTCCGGATTGAATACATGCAAAACCGAAAATACCAGCGAACTGCATAAGAGCGCCCAATATTTATTCATCGACCGGCTGAAATTATTAAGAATGTAGCCCCGCAATAGTATTTCCTCGTTAAACGAAATACATGCAAAGAGTACAATAGATAGCAATAATTTGTAGCTATCGAAATCAATATTTGTTATATTTATCTCGCCTGATGCCCATAAGATGTAAAAACCGAGCGACATAATTATCGCTCCCAAAGCAATTCCTAAAAATATATCTTTGCCATGCCCTTTTAGTTGAAATCCCAAATTTTTGAATGTTGCCCTGTCAATATAGCGCGTGAAGATAAAAACAAGCAGCAACGTACCTGTAAGCGCTATTAATTGTATGACCGTTTCTCCGGTAAGCGTTTCCGGTGGAGATTCCAAGTCGTATCCAAGCAGTAAATAGCCGGCTAACTGGAAAGCGCCGGCGACGATGAAAAACGGCAGTATGATTAGTAATGCGCTAACCCAACCTTTCAGTAAGGGTTTTTTGTCGTTTAAGGTAATGTTTGTTTCCATATTTTATTGAATTTTTTATTCCAAAGATACAAGTTTTTATTCGTAAATACTTCCGGAACATATTTACCCCAATATTCCTCGCCATACTGTACAAATATTTTCCACGCTAAAGCCTGCATTAGCCGGGCTGGTGCTTGGTAAGGAAATATATTTTATACCGGGTTTCCGGGTAAAGTACCTGTCAAATAATTGTTCCGCCTTTTTTCCGTTGAAGCCAATGACCCTTAGCTGTGGATGCTTGGCAATAAAACGCTTCAGGTCATTTGGCGTTTCGTTTTTGATGGCGCTGTCGAGGCTGCCTTCCCGGTCTGCCTGATGCACTATGTCCCAAATGCCGATTTTTGCCTTTTGTAACAGTTGTTTTTTCCCGGAGTAAGTTAGCGGTAGCTCGTTGCCGGTAATAGTTGCAATGATTTTCCAAAACCGGTTTCCCGGATGCCCGTAATATTCTCCCAATGCCAACGATTTATCGCTGGGCATAGTGCCTAATATCAAAATAGTTGTGCTTGGGTTTGAAATTGGAGCGAATGATGTTTTTGACAATGCCATCTTGCTTAATTTTCCTGAAAATAAACTACAATCCCCTAATGAAAGTGTACCACAATTCATCCCGCAATTTACTCCAAGTATCAAGTGTTTCTGCCGAAAAATCATGAAGATACGTTGAAAGGTATTCTTGAAAAGCCTGTTTACCCTGTTCCTTTAATATTTTTATTGCTTCGTTGTCGATATTACTTTGTTCATCAAATAGTTTGTCTTCAAAATAATCCCGTTGTTCTTCTAATTTTTTGCGCGATGCCTGCCAACGGATAGTGGCTAATTTATTTGTTTGCCGGTATATCCATGCGGCGGCGTCGGCGGTGAAACGTTTATGTCCCGAAACTTGAAATGCTCCGGGCGTTTGCAGAATAGCGGCATACACCGGCAGGCGCGGGCTTTGTGCCGGATTATCGTTGGCAAAATAAGCGATGCAGGCAATTTCATCAGGCGCTTCATTGCGGATTTGAATAACGTGCGCATAGGCACATTGCGGGACGGCAATATTGCGAACCCTTACTACCGTACTGTCCTTAATGGTGTTTAGGCTTGCAATCATTTCCCGGGAAAGCCATGGATTGGCATAATCGCTTTTTAGGATTTCCGTTTCTTCGCTATCCGGTTTTGTGCGGGTGGTTAAAAGGTTTTTGGTCATATCATATTCCGTCCCTTCGTAGGTAGAACGGAAAAATTTAAGTACATCGCGCACGGAAACAGGTTTTTCGGGCTTTACCGAAAAGGGCAGTTCTTCGTCCTGCAGCGATAAACCCAGCGATGGCGCTACAGAACTTAATACGAACCATTCACGTATAGAAAACGGCTTTCTGCCGCTGTAAGCTTGCCAGAATTTGAAAGTTGATTTTCCGTCCCAGAGGTTCATTTTCTTTGCTACTTCAAATACATTTTCCGATGCCATGAAGTTGGCTTTATCTTTTAAATTGATTTCGCCGATGCGGGGAATATTCGCCGATATTCCCACATGGTCGTCGGGAATACGCTGTGCCGCCCACACGCCGCCGGTTTTTTCCTTTCCTTCGCCGAAAATTTCAAAATGCCAGACTTCGTTTTTGTCTGCCACCGTAAGGCACTCGCCGGTATCTGCATAGCCGTATTCTTTCACTAATTTTCCCATGAGTTGAATGGCTTGGCGGGCGGTAGTACAACGTTGCAAGGCTATGCGTTGCAATTCTTCGATATAAAACATCCCATTTTCATTTTCAAGTTCCTTTCGTCCTTCGATAGTCGTTTCGCCTATTGCGAGGTTTTTCTCGTTCATGCACGGGTAAGCGGTGTAAAGGAAGGCGAAAGTTTCTTCCGCTTCGGGAATTTCGCCTTTAATGCCCAACGCCACTTCAAAATCATGCAAAGCGCTATCCGGAAGGATTTGGTATTCTTTTCCGGCTTGTTGCAGTTGTGTAATTTCGTCCATGGTTTGGGTAAATAAGGTACCTTTCAATATTTTGGTAACCGTTCCTTTTTTGTGTTTTTGCGCCGGCACAATATCCATCCATGTCCGGTAACGCCCGTCGCAGGTATGGCTGGTGATGACCGACCCGTCGGCGCTTGCCTGTTTGCCGACCATGATGCTGGTACAACTTTCAAAAAGTTCCCGGCTGCTTTCTTGGCTACGGAGGTTCAGGCTAATTGCCGGGAATAAAAGGAGGAAGAGAAGTAGTTTTTTCATAGCTTGTAATTTTTAACGGATATTTAGCGATTTAGTTTATTTTTATGAAGATAGCCGGAATCCATTAACGGTTTTCCGTATCTCGACCAAGCGTGTCAATAAATCTTCCAATAGATCTAATGCCAGCATGTTAGCGCCGTCAGAGAGGGCGAGGGTAGGGGAGGGGTGGGTTTCGATAAACAACCCGTCCACGCCCACAGCTACACCTGCGCGGGCAATAGTTTCAATCATTTCGGGGCGACCGCCCGTTACGCCGCCGGCTTGGTTGGGTTGCTGCAATGAGTGGGTAACATCTAAAATCACAGGCACGTCCAACTTTTGCATTTCAGGGATGCCGCGGAAATCCACTACCAAATCATGATAGCCGAACTGTGTGCCGCGCTCGGTAAGCAGTACCATATCTTTCCGTCCGGCGACTTCCTGCACTTTTTCCACCGCAAAACGCATGGCGTCCGGCGAAAGGAATTGCCCCTTTTTGATATTCACTGTTTTGCCTGTTTTTGCCGCTGCCGCCAGTAAATCGGTTTGGCGGCAAAGAAAAGCAGGAATTTGCAATATATCTACTTCATAACCGGCAGCCAGTTCTGCTTCATGGGGATTGTGAATATCTGTAACTACCGGTACATGATAGGTCTCCCGCACTTTCCGCAAGATACTCAATGCCGCTTCGTCGCCAATGCCGGTGAAAGAATTGCTACGGGAACGGTTGGCTTTCCGGTACGACGCCTTGAATACGTAAGGAATTTGTAATTTTCCGGTAATTGTTACTATCTTTTCGGCGATGTCCATGCACATTTTTTCACTTTCCACCACACAAGGACCGGCAAGCAACAGGAAATTACCGCTTTCCGTATATTTTAAGTTTGTAATTTTTTGCATTTATTTTCGTTTTATCGGATTAAGGCTAATAGCCGTATTTTTTCCACAGTTTTTGCAATAATTCCCTCAACCCGTTTTCTTTCGGGTTATTTGACGGTTCAAACAAGCGCGTTCCCGAAATTTTTTCGGGCAAGTATTCAAGGTGAACAAAATTATTTTCAAAATCGTGTGCATACTTATAGTTTTTGTGGTAGCCCAATTCTTTCATCAGCTTGGTGGGCGCATTGCGCAGGTGAAGCGGCACCGGCAAATCACCGGTTTCGCTAATCAACGCCGCCGCTGTTTCAATGGCGATATAAGTGCTGTTGCTTTTAGGAGAAGTAGCGAGATACACCGCTGTTTCCGAAAGAATTATCCGCGCTTCGGGCATACCGATTTTGTCCACCGCTTCGAAACAGGCGTTTGCCAGCAGCAGGGCATTGGGATTGGCAATACCAATGTCTTCCGAAGCGAGGATGAGCATCCGCCGCGCAATGAAGAGCGGATCTTCGCCGCCGGCAAGCATCCGCGCCAGCCAGTATACTGCCGCATTGGGGTCGCTGCCGCGCATGCTTTTGATAAATGCCGAAATAATATCGTAGTGTTGTTCACCGTTTTTGTCATACAGGGCAATATTTTCCTGCAGGCGTTGCGCCACAATGGAATTATTGATGACCACCGGTTCATTTTCCTTGTAAGTGCCGGCAATCAAGTCAATAATATTAAGTAATTTGCGTGCGTCGCCGCCGGAAAAACGAAATAATGCCTCCGTTTCCTGAATATCGAAAGTGCGCGTCTTCAAGTAGCTGTCTTTCGCAATACTGTACTGTAAAAGTTCTTCCAAGTCTTCCTTTTCAAGTGATTTCAGCACAAACACCTGCGAACGCGAGAGCAGCGGCGAAATCACTTCAAAAGAAGGATTTTCAGTGGTCGCGCCAATCAGTACAATCGTTCCATTTTCTACAGCGCCCAATAGCGAATCCTGTTGCGCCTTGCTGAAACGATGAATTTCGTCAATAAACAAAATAGGAGGAGCGCTATTGAAAAAACGTTGGTTTTTAGCCCGGTCTATGACTTCGCGCACATCTTTCACGCCCGAATTTATCGCCGAAAGACTAAAAAACTGCCTGTTTAAGGTATTGGCAATAATCCGCGCCAGGGTTGTTTTTCCCACACCGGGCGGTCCCCAGAGAATAAACGAGGCAATGTTTCCCGAATCAATCATGTTGCGCAACACAGAGCCGGGAGCGACCAGATGATGTTGCCCCACGTAGCCGTCGAGCGTTTGTGGTCGCATGCGTTCGGGAAGCGGTATGGTTGGTTTTGTTGCCAAAATTAGTTGTTTAATTCTATGGATTGATAAAAATACCTATTAAACAATAAGTTATACGATTTCTCGGATCAATAAAAACATCTATTCAACATAATATAAATTGTATAAAAAACATATATTCAATTGATTTACAATTGATTTATAAAATGAATACGAACTATTATGCGGGCATAATCTTTAATCACGACAAGTGCGTAATCTTTTGACATCTTTTGTTGTAACATGGCTTTTAATTTTTTACAAAAATAAAGAAAAATGTTGGAAGTTTAAAATTTTTTTTTGTACACTGAAGTGTCTATTTTAATAAAGTTTTAAAAAAAATGCATATTTAATAAATTAAATTCCAGTAGTGTATTTATAATAGTAAAAATACTTATATATTTTTTATTTATAGAATATTATATCAAAATATAACAATATAGTTTATAACAAAAACTTAAATGTTATTAATTTAGTTTAAATATTTATAATATAAGCATTTATTTAGATTTTGGACTTCTGATTTGGAATGCGTATAAATATAAAAAATTTCTACAACATGATATGCAATTTAAAATTTTAATGTATAATTGCAAAATATTTCTAACTACTAAAGCCATTACTTATGACAAAAATAAAAAAGAAACCCGCAAAATCCGTTGCCAAAAGTGCGGCAAAAAAAATAACCAAAAAAACCGCACCGGTAAAATCAAAGAAAACCATTACCGTTAAGGCAAAGAAAGCAGCTCCAAAAAAGCCGGCAAAGGCAAAGCCTGCGCCTGCTAAAAAAACGGTTGCAAAAGTAAAACCCATGAAAAAAACAGTGAAGAAGAAAGTAGTAAAACCAACCGTGAAGAAAAAAATGATTGCTAAGAAAAAAGTAGTTACCGGTACTACGAAGACTATTAAAAAACCGGTGAAAAAAGTCGTAACTAAAAAAGTTGTAGCCAAGAAGATTGAGAAAAAACCTGTGAAAAAAACAGTGGTCAAACCGGTAAAAAAAGTGACGCCGCAAAAACCGATTAAAGTGAAAAAAGTAGTGAAACCAGCAGCGAAAAAAGTGGTAATTGCCAAAAAACCGGTAAAAAAAGTAACTGTTGTTCCAAAAACGCCATTGGCGAAAAAAGTACTGAAGCCGGTAGTAAAAAAAGAAGTAAAAAAACCTGTAACATCCGCAAAACCAGTTAAATCTGCACTGAAAGAAACGGTAAAAAACACGCTTCCGTTGCACCCGCAATTCCCGAACAGGGTAGTTACACCCTCTAATGGAAAGCGCCGGCTGGTGGTCAATCATAGAAACCTCTCGCCGGAATTGCAGGAAGTAATGCGCGAGCGTTTTCCGCGCGGCTATTCCGACTACATGGATAAAATCATGAAAGTGGACAAAGCCGATGGGTCGTTTTTCTATGCTATTACATTGGAAGTCGAAGATGCCGTGTATTTAATAAAAATAGACGTGCAGGTAGATACCGACTACGAAGAAGTGGAAAAGAAACTTTTCGGTACCGTACCGGAAGGAGACGACGATGGAAACGAAATACATGACTCCGAAGAAGATAATGGAGACAACCTTGACGAAGTAGCCGACGAGGAATAAAACGTATTACTCCTCTCCTGCCCTGTCCAGTAAGATTTGTGGTAATTGCTTGGTTGTGTTTGCTCCCAGTGTCCGCAAGTGTTCTATGCGCCCGATAATGGTATCGCGCTTTTTTGTTGATTCAAACAGTTTATTCATGGCGCCATCGTATTCTTTTTTAGTATCCTGCAATCGTTTACCTACATTTACCAGGTCAGT
>JAIRLT010000124.1 GCA_031259225.1 Prevotellaceae bacterium | reverse complement strand
CAAACCCTTGCGGCTAAACAAAATTACATTCAGGGCATAAGCGATGTATTGAATAATTGCAAAAAGTTTTTGGCGGATGATTACCACGTTTTTTTGGTGGCCAACGACAAATATAACATGTATCCGGCTATTGCTGAAAATGCCGGAATGAAAATTATAAATCAGTTCAAGCGGCCGGTATTAAACAGAACGGAAAAGGATAAAGCGGCTTATTCGGAAACGGTATTTCATTTAAAGGAGAAATAGATTATGAATACAGATGAAATTATTTATCAATTAACTGTAAGAGATCTACAAGCAGTTGCCAATGATGAATTAGGTAGAGAGTTAACAACTAAAGAAGTTGAATTGCTTCGAGATAAGATTGGTGACTATATAAATTGGTATAATGCAATCGCTAATACTATAACTTTTAATGTTACTAAAGATGCCACTAACTAACCAACAAAAAGAAAAAATATCTATTGAAGTTATTAAAACTTTGATAACACGATTTGAAAGTTTTCCAGAAGATGCTTCCAATAATAGAAATGCTCCTTTTCATGAAGCCTTTTTAAAAGCATTTTCCAACAAATTAGAAGGAAAGGTTTCCGATACACCTTTTTTCATTAGCTTGAGTAGTTGGCTACAAGGTTTAAATACAACATTAGGCCAAACATTTTTTGAAAATGTAGCACATGTCCTTTGTGAAGGCGAAAAACGAGAATATACATCAAAAAAGTTGGGTAATCTGAAAATAACACAATCACAACAGGAGTCTGTTACGAATATTATTACAAATCTTAGCACGTCAAACGCATTACCTAATTTAGTCAGTGAAAACGGACAAATATTGCGAAATTACTCTGCTCCATTAGTGAATGCACTTGATTTTTCGGCGGATGTGTTTTTTGAACATGCCGATTCGATTACTGCTATAGAATTGAAATCGGTAAAACCAAATTCAGGCGAAATGCGTGGCGAAAAACAGAAAATATTGGAAGGCAAAGCTGCCTTATACAGGCTTTTCTCCGGCAAACAAATCCGTTTTTACATGGGTTTTCCTTTTGACCCGACTGTAAATCCAACAGACGAAAGCGTAACGAGTTATGATAAAACTCGTTTTCTCAATTCCATTATAAACATGAATAAATATTTTGCTCATGAGGAAACATTAGTTGCAAGTGAATTATGGAATTTTTTATCGGGTGAGGAAAATACAATGGAAGAAATCCTAAACGTAATTAATAGTATTTCTACCATAGAATTTTTAGCTAAATTTCAGTTGCTTACCGATAACTCTAAACGGAATACTCCTGTATATATTCAACAATTACAAGAATGGAACTTGTTCTCAGAGGAAGAATTAATCGCAAATAATGCTTTAATACAAGAAAAATTAGCAACAAGTAATTTAATGCGTAATTTCAACAAGGTGATATTTGATAGTAAAGGGAACTATAATTGGGAACGATATAACACATTAAAACAATTAATTAGTTAAATGTAATGTCAGAAGATATCGAATTAGAAGAGGAACTAAAAGCCGGCGAAAGTGCGGGCGGCAGCCGCTATGCAAAGCTCATTAATGAAGGCGAGAAGAAATACAAGCTGCCCGGCATGTACAAAGACTGGTTCCTGGATTATGCGTCGTATGTTATTCTGGAACGCGCCGTGCCGCATATCGACGACGGGCTGAAACCCGTGCAACGGCGCATCCTGCATGCCATGAAACATATCGACGACGGGCGTTACAATAAAGTAGCGAATATCATCGGGCATACGATGCAGTACCACCCGCATGGCGACGCCTCTATCGGCGATGCGCTGGTGCAGCTCGGGCAAAAAGACCTGCTGATTGACACGCAGGGAAACTGGGGAAATATCCTCACCGGCGACAGCGCCGCCGCACCGCGTTATATCGAAGCGCGCTTGACGGCTTTTGCCGGCGAGGTCGTCTTTAACCCGAAAACAACGGAGTGGATGGACTCCTACGACGGACGCAACCGCGAACCGGTAACCTTGCCCGTAAAGTTCCCGCTCCTGCTGGCGCAGGGCGTGGAAGGCATTGCCGTAGGGCTGGCGTCGAAAATCCTGCCGCACAATTTTCCCGAACTGATTGACGCCGCCATTGCCCACCTGAAAGGAAAAGACTTTGAACTCCTCCCCGACTTCCCGACGGGCGGGTTAGCCGACTGCACACGTTACAACGACGGGCTGCGCGGCGGCGTAGTGAAAGTACGCGCACGCATCAACAAAATAGATAAAAAAACGGTGGTCATCACCGATATCCCCTACGGGAAAACGACTACTTCCGTTATTGAATCCATTCTCAAAGCCAATGACAAGGGCAAAATAAAAATCCGCAAGGTGGATGACAACACGTCGCAGAACGTGGAAATTGTAGTGCACCTGCACAACGACGTGTCGCCCGACAAAACCATTGACGCGCTGTACGCATTTACCGACTGCGAAGTGTCCATTTCGCCGAATGCGTGCGTTATTCAGGACGACAAGCCGCACTTCATCGGCGTGAAGGCGATTTTGCGGCACAATGCGGAACACACCAAAAACCTCCTGCAACAAGAACTGCAAATCCGCTTGGGCGAACTGCACGAAAACTGGCACAAGTCCTCCCTCGAAAAAATATTCTTTGAAGAACGCATCTACCGCGAACTGGAAAGCAACGCCAAATCATGGGAAGCGCAACTTGCCGCTGTGGAAGCGGCATTGAAGCCTTTCGAGAAAAAACTGCGCCGCACCATTACGCCGGACGACATCGACGAATTAGTGGCTAAACCGGTACGCAAAATTTCCAAATTCGACATCAAGCAAGCCGATGAACGCATCCGGTCCATCACAAAAGAAATGGAAGAAACGGAAAACCACCTCGCAAACATTATTCCGTACACCATCGCATGGTTCCAGCAAATCAAGAAAAAATACGGGAAGAACTTTGTGCGCAAAACCGAACTGCGCAACTTTGAAACCATCGAAGCTACGCAGGTAATCGTTGCCAATGCAAAACTGTATGTAAACCGTGCGGAAGGCTTTGTGGGCATGGATCTGAAACGCGACGACAATGCCGAATACCTCTGCGAATGCTCCGACATTGATGAAATCATCGTCTTCCTGCGCAACGGGAAATACATTATCTCCAAAGTGCAGGAAAAAGCCTTCTTCGGCAAAGACGTCATACATGCCGCCGTGTTCAAGCGCAACGACGAACGCACGATTTACAACGTGGCGTACCGCGACGGAAAAAACGGGCAAATTTTTGTAAAACGGTTTTTCGTATCGGGCGTCACGCGCGACAAGGAGTACGACGTTACGCAAGGCAAAGAAGGCTCGGATACGCTGTGGTTCTCGGCAAACCCGAACGGCGAAGCGGAAATCCTGAAAGTTTACCTGAAACCGCGCCCGAAACTGAAAAAACTGATTTTTGAATTTGATTTCGGGCAACTGGCTATCAAAGGACGTGCGTCGATTGGCAACCTGCTGGCGCGGTATCCTGTCCACAAAATCGTGCTGAAAGAAAAAGGCGAATCTACCCTCGGCGGTCAGCAAATATGGTTCGACGCCGACATACAACGCCTCAATACCGACCGGCGCGGTATCTTGCTGGGCGAATTTCACAACGGCGAACGCATCCTTGCCATCACCAGGAAAGGAACCTACTACACCACCAACTACGAATTAAGCAACCGCTACGACGGCGAACTGCTGCGGATAGAAAAATTCGACCACAAAAAAATATTTTCCATCACCTACTACGAAGCCGAACAAAAAGCCTTTTACATTAAACGTTTCACCCTCGAACCGGGCGACGTTGTGCCGCAATCGTTAGTGGGCGAACATCCCGGCTCGTACCTCGTGGAACTCTCGGACGACCGCTTCCCGCAGGCGCAACTGGCGTTTAAAGGCAAGCAGGCGCACCGCCCGCCGGAAACCATCGACGTGGATGAATTTATCGGCGTAAAAAGTTTCCGCGCCAAAGGCAAGCGCGCTTCATCGTACGACGTAAACACAATTCAATTCATCGCCCCGTTGCAAAAAGCCGCACCGGAACAAGCCGCCGGCGGCGACGACGAACAAGTCGTGCAGATGTCCTTATTGTAGAACTAAGAATTAAGAGTCAATCGTATCAAGTTTTTTATCCGTATCTAAACATAAGTGAATTTATCTCATCACATATCCTTGGTCGGTTTTATGGGCAGCGGAAAATCGACAGCCGGAAAACAACTGGCGCACGCCCTGCAATGCCCACTGTTCGATACGGACAGTATTATTGAATCGCGTAAAGGGAAAAGCATTGCGGATATCTTCGCAGCCGAAGGCGAAGAAAAATTTCGCGCATACGAATATCAATTATTGCTCGAATTGGTAAATACCCCGCAACCGTCCGTGATTGTGTGCGGCGGCGGCACGCCTTGCTTTGCCGATGTCATGGGTATTTTAAACCGTCATTCTTCCACTATCTATTTAGAAACGCCGGTGGACGTTTTATATGCGCGATTGCAGGTCGAAGCAGAGCAACGACCCTTACTGCAAGGGAAAAAAAAATTAAGAAAATTCATCGGAGAACTGTTGGCGCAGCGCGAGCTATTCTATAAACAAGCAAAATTTACTATAAATACTATGGGAAAAACGGAGGAGGAAATAGCGGTGGAAATAATAAATTTGTAAAAAAATTTGCAGATAAAAAAAATGTAGTTATATTTGTGTCGTTAATACAATGCTCTTTGAAATATTAAAATGATATTATAAAATGTATCGCTTTAACTTTTATTCTGCATATCTTCTGAAATGTGGAAAATTTCAAACACGCATGAATATAAGTAAAAGCAACCTTGCCAAGAGCAGAAATGGGTTGCTATACTTATTTGCGTGTTAGGTTTCCACAACCTCAGAAGATAATGAGTATAGAACAAATTTCTTCTCTTGTTTTTTTATGGAATAATGAAAAAATCACGATAAAAGTTAAAGAAATAAATTGCAGTAATAAATTCTGTCATAATCGGCAGTGAATAAAAAATCGCAGCAGGGGTTGTTTATATAGAAAAAGTTTGTGTTTGAAAACAACCCTAATGCTGCAAAAATAAAAACAATTAAAAATTAAATTTTATGAAAAAACTTTTTTTCTTTTTCGTAATGCTTGCAGGCGTTGCTGCAAGCGCACAAAGCCACATC
>JAIRLT010000099.1 GCA_031259225.1 Prevotellaceae bacterium | reverse complement strand
CTCAATCCGGTAATTACTGTAAGTTTGTTGCGGGGAATAGTTACGTCTATGTTTTTTAAATTATGTTCGCGTGCGCCATGCACGGTTATTGCTTTCATTTGATTTTTAATTTCTGATTTTTAATTTCTAATTGGCTGGCGCGCCAGCTAACTCATAATTCATAACTCATAATTTATAATTCAATTCCTAATTCTTTCTTCTATCAGGTATTTATTGCGGTCGCCGCTGGCGCGGGCTACCAGTTCTGCAATAAATCCGGCTAAAAATAACTGGACGCCGATGATGATAGCCAGTATGGCAAGGTAGAATAAGGGCTGGTCGGTAACCGCGCGGAAAATTTCGTCGCGACTTTGCGCCATGAGTTTGGAAACAATCAGCCACAAGGCAATGAAGCCGCCGAGCATAAACATCAGCGTACCGACCACGCCGAAAAAGTGCATGGGCTTTTTCCCGAATTTCCCTACTATCATTACGCTCATCAGGTCGAGGAAGCCATGTATAAAGCGCGAGAAGCCGAATTTTGACTGCCCGTATTTCCGTTCGGAATGCACCACCACCTGTTCGCCGATGCGTGTAAAGCCCGCCTGTTTCGCCAGCACCGGAATGTAGCGGTGCATTTCGCCGTATACTTCCACGCTTTTTATTACTTTGTTTTTATAGGCTTTCAACCCGCAGTTCATGTCATGCAGCTTAATACCGGTGATGAGGCGGGTCACGGCATTGAAGATTTTAGAGGGGATAATTTTCGCCAGTTTACTGTCGTGCCGTTCCTTTTTCCATCCGGACACGAGGTCAAAGTCTCCGGAAGTAATTTTTCTATACAGCGCCGGGATTTCACCGGGATTGTCTTGCAGGTCGGCGTCCATCGTAATTACTATTTCGCCCTGTGCCGCTTCAAATCCGCAGAACAGTGCCGCCGACTTCCCGTAGTTGCGGCGGAAGCGGATGCCGTGAATATACGGTCGTGTTACCGCCAAGGTTTTAATGACATTCCATGAACGGTCGCGGCTGCCATCGTCCACTAAAATAATTTCAAATGAATATAAGTTATCGCGCATCACGCGCGCAATCCACTCGACCAACTCAGGAAGCGACGCTTCCTCGTTATATAGCGGGATGACGACGGATATCGCTAACATCTTTTCCGGGTTAAAGATTTTCACCGCCGGCAAATGGATTTGTGTTTACTTTCTTCACAATCGCTGATGTGATGAGCGCAATAATCGCAGAAACCAACAAGGTGCCAAAGACCGAAGAAATAAAGGTAATTGCCGGATGCGAAATTTTGGACGACATTTCCATCACCATATCAACCTGCGCCTGCGACATTCCCGCATCCAGTAAGGTTTCTTCCGTGAGCGCCCATACGTTTTCCATATACGTTGGGTCTATCACCTGCATAAGCAACAAGCTGAAAACCGCAGCCAGAACAGCATACACCGCTGCGACCGTGATACTGTAACCGAATGCCTGCCCGTATGAAATATACCCGCCGGTTTGTTGGCGGTAAGCAATGGCGCTCCAAACCAGCCCGCCAATGAACACCACATAGGTGAGTAATGAAAAGGGGGTATTTAGCCCGTAGAAACCCAGCGACCAGTCGAGCAATGACAGGATGATAAGCGCTAACCCGATAAGGAGTCCATGGGTAGCAGCGCTTTGAAAGAAGGACTTTTTCATAAGTATTTTTTTAAAAAATTCATTATACAAAGATATGAAAAATATTTGTACCTTTGCGGCTGGGTAAGTCTTATACGATCTGCTCCTGTTGAACTCCTCCAGGGCTGGAAGGCAGCAAAGGTAAAACAGTTGTAGCGATGCGATGTAAGTAGCTTACCCTTTTTTTAAAGTATATTTCAAAAAAATGAAAATTGCAGTCGGTTTATCGGGCGGGGTGGATTCAAGCGTGGCGGCGTTGCTGTTAAAGCGGCAAGGACACGAAGTCGTAGCCCTGTTCATGCAGAACTGGCACGATACCGCCGGTACGCTCCATGGCGACTGCGGATGGGAAGACGATAAAACCATTGCGGAATTGGTCGCAAAGAAATTGGACATCCCGTTTCACTTCATTGATTTGAGCCGCGAATACCGTCAGCGGGTCGTGGATTATATGTTTGCCGAATACGGGCGCGGGCGTACGCCGAACCCGGATGTGCTGTGCAACCGTGAAATAAAATTCGACGTATTCCTGAAAACCGCATTAAACTTGGGCGTAGAAGCGGTGGCTACGGGGCATTATGCCCGGATAGCCCCGGTAGCCGACAGCATGCCGCCGGCATACGCTTTACTCGCCGGTATTGATCCCAACAAAGACCAGAGCTATTTCTTATGCCAGCTTTCACAAGCGCAGTTGGGAAAATCGTTATTTCCTATCGGGCATTTACTCAAACCCGAAGTACGCCGGCTGGCTGCCGAAGCGGATTTGCCGACTGCCGGCAAAAAGGATTCGCAAGGAATTTGCTTTGTCGGGAAAATAGATTTGCCGGTATTCCTGCAACAAAAATTGACCGCACGCACCGGCGCCATCATTGAAATAACGCCGGATTTCTACGAAAACAAACCAGCGGGAAACAGCCCGGAGGAACTTTGTGCGCCGTACAGTTATTATCCCCATGCGGGGAAAAAAATCGGCGAGCATAACGGCGCGCATTGCTACACCATTGGACAGCGGAAGGGACTGGGCATTGGCGGGCGCATGGAGTCGCTGTTCGTGCTGGCAACCGACGTCGAAAAAAATATCCTCTACGCCGGCGAAGGGCAAAACCATCCGGGACTGCTGCGCAAAGGCTTGCGAATAGCTGCTGCCGATTTGCACTGGATACGCCCCGGAACGGAAATGGCAATAGGGACTTCCCGGCGCTACCTTGTTCGTATCCGCTACCGCCAACCGTTGCAGGCAGCCACGCTTTACCGGCGTCCCGGCGCAATGTACATCGTCTTTGACGAACGGCAACGCGGCATCACACCCGGGCAGTTTGCCGCCTGGTACGACGGCGAAGAACTCCTCGGCTCGGGCGTAATTGAAAATTGACGACCGGAAACTATCCGGATAAAATCTTAAATTTCAATCAATAATTCTTCTTCCCGATAGTTGTCGCATTATCTTTAATTTTTTGTATATTTGTGAAAAATAAGGGCAATGAAACAACGGATATATTTAGATAATTGTTGCTTTAACCGTCCATACGACGAGCAATCAAATCAAAAAATACAGTTTGAAGCGCGTGCAAAACTATTTATTCAAGAGTTGGTAATGAATAAAGATGTTGAATTAGTATGGTCTTATATACTGAAATTTGAGAACAGCAAAAATCCATTCACAGCAAAAAAGGATGCTATAGCACAATGGGAAACATTAAGTGTCTTATTTGTTGATGCATCAAACGAGATTGTTTCCCTTGCCGAAAACATAACACAAACAGGTATTAAAACAACTGATGCGCTTCATATAGCTTGCGCCATAACAGCTAACTGTAACTATTGCATAACAGTGGATAATCATATGTTGAAATATCGCAATGACCGTATTACCATTTGCAATCCTATAGAATTTTTAAACCATTATTTTAATCATTATGAATAGCACTGTATTATTAGATAAAGGTATGAAATGCCTTACCAATGAATTGGGCTTGTTGGAAGCCGAGCAATTCATTTATACCTTGTTGAGCCAGCCTTTTGATTATACGGAATGGCGCAAGCATCATCTGTTGGAAGGCATGAGTATCGCCGAGCTCAGCGCGGCAGCAGATAAATATTGCAAAGAAAACGTATTGAAAGACGGGGTCAAGCAGCAATAAATCCAAATTAGGAATTCACGTAAAGGGAATACACATAACACCGTGTACCGGCTTTCGTTTACCGGAAATTCACCAAGTACAGTTTTTCAGTAGCGCGGGTAAATGCCGTGTAGAGCCAGCGCAAATCGTCAATGCTCAGGGGCGCGCCGCCGGGAAAAGGATAATCAAGGAACACCGCTTTCCATTGCCCACCTTGTGCCTTGTGGCACGTGACGGCTGCTGCATATTTTATTTGCAGGGCATTGTAATAAGCATCTTCGCGCACGGCACGGTAGCGCTGCCGTTTGGAGGTAATGTGTGCATAGTCGTCGGCGACGTCGAAAAACAGTTGCCGCTGCTGCTCGGCATTCAACGACGGCGTTTCGGTCAGCAGGGTATCCAATAGGATTTTTGTCGTCAGTTCCGTATTATTATAGTCGGGGAAACGCAGTTCGGCTTCGGCAAAGTGAAAGCCGTAGCGTTCCTCATATTTCCGGATACGCATCAGGTCGGCGATGTCGCCGTTGGCAATAAAATCCATGTGGTCGGTAAGGTTCCGGCACTGGTATGAATTTTTCACCACCATGATGCGGTCGCCGGAAGTCAGCTGCTCTTCGCGGTACTGGATTTTTCCCCGAATGCCCTGGTTATAGCGGTTTGCCCGCTTGTTGGAACGGCATACCACAATAGTTTCGCGGTCGCCGTAATGGTCGTAGGCTTCCGACAGTTTTTCCATTACCTCGCCGCCGGTAATGGTTTCCACATCGGGAAACGGATGAAACGAAAACGCCGGCAACTGCGGTATATGGTGTTCAATATTTTCCCGCAGCAAGGTGGCATTGCTCAAAATGCCCGATTGCGCCGCCTGCCGCACGACGTCGGTCAGCACAATATGTCCTGCCAAACCATAGCGGTTCATTTCGTGCTCATCCAGCGCGGGACTTTGCGACCAGCCTACCGGCGGCAATTGCGCCGGGTCGCCCACGAGAATTAATTTGCAACGTTGCCCGCCGTCGGCAAAAGCCACTAAATCGTCAAGCAGGCATCCTGCGCCGAAGACCGGCTGCTCCGGCGAACCGTTGGCAATCATCGACGCCTCATCTACAATAATAATTGTATCCTTATATTCATTGCGATTGAGCACAAACTGCCCGATACCGTCGTTCAACGACTTTTGGCGATATATTTTCTTATGGATAGTGAACGCATTTTTGCCGGTGTAATTTGAAAGCACCTTTGCTGCACGACCGGTAGGCGCCAGCAGCAGGACATTTATTTTCAATTCATCGAGCAGGCGCACCAGGGCGGCAATAGCGGTTGTCTTGCCCGAGCCGGCATAACCGGAGAGGATAAAAATTTTCGGCGCCGCCGTATCCGGAATAAACCCGGCAAGTTCCCGGAACAGCGCCGACTGCCCTTTGGTTGGCTCGTGGGGCAGGTGTTCCGACAAACGGCGATATATAAAATCAGAGACAGTAATTTTTGTAAGATCTAAAAGTAAGTGCAAAGGTAATTATTTTGGCGGCTATATACAACTTGATAAATTCAACACGGGATACGCCGGCGTCAGCCTAATTGTTCATTATTTATTGTTCGTTGTTCATTGAATTTATGACACCACACCTATTCTGCCATCACCAGCTCGCCGCCTAAGATGCGGAGGTTTATTTCGGAGAGTTTTGCCTGGTACATAGCATTGAATTTGCGATCGACTGCTTCCAAATAATTTTTCTGATATTCCCGGAATTCTATTCCCGACAGGTTGCCCACCTTGTAGCGCGACATGGCGGCATCCAGCGTCTGGAAAGCCGTTTCGACGCTTTCGATTTCAAAATTTATCATCAGCAGGTTGCTCTCGTAGGTATTGTAAAGCAACGCCAGTTCGCTCATCACGCTGTTTTCGATTTGCCGGTAATTCAGTTCGCTGCCTTTGACTTCTAATTGGGCATTCTTTATCCGGCGGTGGATGTCGAAACCGCTGAACAGCGTCCACGACACGGAAAAACCCCAGTTGAACCCGTTGGAACGGTTATAGGTAATCGCCGCCGAGGGCGTATCGGCAAATGTGTAATTATATCCCGTATTGAAATCAACCGTTGGGTAGCGCGCCGCCCTTGCTATTTTCAAGTCCAGGTCAGACAAACGCCTGCCGAGGCGGGCGGCTATCAGCGAACTGTTGTAATTAAGGGTGCGCGCCGAGAGTTGTTCCTTGTCCATTTTGGGCAGCAGGACGATGCTGTCATTGACATAGCCGCCGTTATTCAAAGGCATATTCATTAAAGTATTCAGGCGGATATACGCATTTTGCAAGAGCTCTTCCTGCGTAACCAGTTTGGAACTGTCGGCGTTCAAGTCTATTTTCGCCTGCCGCAAATCCAGTCCCGACGAAGACCCCAGGATGTACATTTCCATCGCCTGCTGGTAACGCTCCTGTGACAGCACCAGCGAATACTGTGCCGCGCTCAAACGGTTTTTCAACACAATAATATTATAGTATTCATAACACACTTGTGCAATCAGGTTTTCGAGCGACATTTTCACTTCCTGTTCGCTCACGTCCAGCGCTTCTTTTTGCCGGTTATAGGTGGCAAACATCGCCAGCCCGTCGAACAGGCGCCAGTTGAGCGATACGCCGGCATTCAGGTTATCGGCTTGGGCGTTGATGGTTGTTTCCTCCGGATTGCCCGCCAGCGTGCGCGTACTGTTGCTGTGCGACTGGTTTTGCGAGCCGCTCGCTGTAACATCCGGCAAAAAGGGTTTGTACGTAACGTTATTTTCCGCTATCGCCTGTCGGTTGTGGGCTATCTTGACGGAATAATTACTCTCCACCGCCTGCCGGATACAGTCGTAAAGCGGCAACGGCGCCTGCCCCCAAAGTGGCAGCGCAGCAAGGAAAACAAGCAGGACAATACCCCGCCGGAGCCGGGTAATAGAAAATAATTTGAAAATTGTAGTTTTTGCCATTTTTGTAAGTTGATTTTTGATAACACATTCCCTCTACGGAATAGGTATTGCAAAGATACGAAAAAAAGTGAAGTGTGAAGCGTAAATCGGCTGGCGCGCCAGCATCATTCTCCACTCTCCACTATCCATTCTCCATTCGCGAAGCGCTGACATCTTCGGGTGTTAGGAGCTGACACCTTTAGCCTATCGGGGGCTCCCCCTCCAGCCTATCAGGGGCTCCCCCTTTAGTCTATCGGGGGCTCCCCCTTTAGTCTATCGGGGGCTCCCCCTCCAGTCTATCGGGGCATCCGAATGTAACGTGGCGGATACAACTGTTAAGCACTGCCTACTGCTCACTGCCTACTGCCCACTAAAAAAGCGCCAGCCAATTCTTAATTCCTAATTCTTAATTTCTAATTCCCTCGCGGTGTAGCCGAGTTTCTCGAAGGCTTTCACGAGTTTTTCCTTGTTGGTTTTGGTGGTATCGAATTTAATCCACACTTCTTTTGTATCCAAGGTGACCTTCATATCGACCACGCCTTTCTCATGCGGAACAGCATTTTCGATTTTATTCTTGCAATGGTGGCAACTCATGTTTACGATGAACGTAACTTCCGCTTCGTTCTTTTTTAGTTTCGACGGCGCTTGCCCGTAGCCTGCTGCAGCAAATAAAAACAAGCTGCAAAAAATAATGGTAATTGTTTTCATGACTTTTCTTATTTAAAGATTTCAATTATATTTTATAAAATGTATCCCCGCCGCTTCCCCCTCCTTAGAGGGGGCTGGGGGGAAGTGGTTATTTATATAATGTATACCTTATGCCGGCATAAATGCGCCGTCCCATGAGCGGCGCCCAGATGACGGTCGAATTAAACTGCGGGCTGTAAGGGTCGCCGGCATAAAGCACCGGGTCATCCTGCATATAATTCAATATATTTTCGCAACCCAGGTACACATCAATCCCCTTGAACTTGCGCGTTACCTGCGCAAAAAACACCGGGTACGCCGGCGAATAACGGTTGCCGGAATGTATGCGCTCCAAGTCGGGCAGGCGAGTGACGCCGTTCAATTGCGCGGTTACGTCGAACGTCCAAATGTTCATGCGCGTGGCATATTGCAGGTTGAGCAAAGCCTTGAAACGGTCGTTCAACGGGCGTTCGCGGAGGCGGTCGTAAGCGTAGGCAGTCTTCGCATCGGTGTAACGGAACGCCGCCAGAAGCGTAAAACGCTCGGCAGGCTGCACGCTGAAATCCACCTGGAAGGTATTTGAATACGACTTCCCTTGCAGGTTATAAACCCAATACACGGAATAGTCCTGCGGCGGCTCGTACAAATAGCGTTCCGCGTCCACAAGCACCTGATGGGTAAAATCCGTGCGGAAATAATCCACGCTTATCGAGGCGTCGTCATATCCCCAGGGGAAATACCACGATAAACTGCCGCCGAACGTCCATGCTTCCTCTTGTTGCAAATCATCGGCGATTTGGATTTTGCGACCGGTAGCCAGCATCCCGATATTGTCGGCAATGACGTTTGCCGTACGGAAGCCGCGCCCCCCCGACGCCCGCAGTATCAGCCGGTCGGAGAAATGGTATTTCAAAGTAGCGCGGGGCGTAAACAGCCACCGGTAGAGCGAATGATAATCGGCACGCAAGCCTGCCACCAGCGTCAGTTTTTCCTTGTAGGCAAAAGTATATTCGCCGAACAGCCCGCCGGTGATTTCCCGTCGGTCTAAATTAACATTATCATTATAATGTTGCCTGCTGTTGTCCAGCCAAACATCTTCCAGCAGTTCCCGGTAATCGTCCCAGCGGAAGCTGGCGCCGGCAATATAGGAATGGTACTTGCCGAAACCCGATTGGAACAGGGTATTGAAAGTAGCGGTATTTTCGCGCCCGTTGTAGTTCTTCAGCCCGAAGAAAGAATTTAATTCATGGAACGTATAATCGGCGGTAAAAGCAATATTCGAGGTAGCTGGGGCGGCATCCAAATCTTCGCGCGGCGGCTGCAGGGCGCCTAACGGGATACCCAGTTTCACGTAAGCATTGAAGTGTTTGTTTTCAATATTGCTGCCATAGGCGGACGTATCGCGCGGGCGGCTGCCGTCGAAATCCATTTGTCCGCTTTCGCGCTTTTCATACAGTCCTTTCACGCCGAAGCGCAGTTGGGCGCCGTTATCCGCGAGGTACGTCCAGCGGTTTGCCAAATTCAATTGCCGCTTGACGGGCTCGTCGATAAAGCCGTCATGGTTGCCGTCATACTTTTCCGGATCAACGGAAGCATGCGCCAGCAGGATGCTTGACCACTTTCCCGACAGTTGCAGCGACGACGCCACATTCGCCTCCGTGCGCAAGAACCGGTCGAGGTACAGGTTCAGGAACAACGGCTGCGGGGTTATCGGCTTGCGGTATTCGAGGTTGATTTGTCCCGTGATATTTTCGTAGCCTTGCAGGATAGACCCCGCGCCTTTGGCAATTTGAATGCTTTCCAGCCACTGCCCGGGCGTGTAGCTCAAGCCGAATGGCTGGGCGAGACCGCGCATGTCGGGACGGCTTTCGTCCAGCATCTGCACATAGTTGCCCGACAGTCCGAGCAGGCGTATCTGCCGCGCGCCGCTCACCGCATCGCTGTAACCTACCGTGATGCCGGCAGAATTTTCAAAACTCTCGGCGAGGTTACAGCACGCCATCTTGGTCAGCCCGGCAGCGCTAATCACTTCCGTTTTGATGGTCGAAAGTTTGGAAATATAATTTCCGGCTTGCCGCCCGGTAACCACTATTTCATTGAGCGCCGTTCCTTCGCGCAGTGTGATGTCTAACGAGTCTTCCGCAGCGGCGACCACGAGCGTATCGCTTTCGTAGCCCACGAAAGAGATGATAAGGTGCGCCGGAAATGCCGGCGGTGCGGCAATAGCGAAGCGCCCGTTTTCGTCGGTCATTACGGCGGTTGCCGCATGATGCCAATAAACCGACGCGTATGCCAGCGGCTCCTTTCCGCCCGAAGGCGAAAGCCCGGAAACCGTTCCCCTGACGTCTTGTGCAGCCATCGTATGATTGATTATAATAGCTGCAAATAATAATAAAATTTTATTCATGATATAATAGCATTTGAATGATACAATAAGTTTATGAGGACAAACAAAAATTTGCCCGATAACGGATAACTTACTGTTGCATCATAAACGCCATTGCTGCACCCGCGAGAAGAGCGAATGCCCGGCATGAAGGAGCGGCGGCGGATTGGTACGGACGACAGCCGCCACTACCGGCGCACTGCCCATAAAAATTGCAGCTGCCGGGGAGTATAATAATAAAGAATAAAAGCCGGGAACAATTTTTGATAAACCCGGAAGGTTCTGGTCGATTTGCAGCAGTTCGACTTGCACCGTGCAACAGGCGCCGCCGGTAATATCTTCCGTTCCGGAAGCGCCGGCGCAAGGAACGGTAGCGGTCTCCTGCGTTGCGTGGCAACAATGCGCCGTTTCTTCTTCCTGCCGGGGATGGTCTTGCTTGCAAGCGTGATGCTCAACAGCCGGCAACACTACTTGCGCCGCTTCCTCGCACCGGCAATAATGTTTCCCCATCCCGATGGTGCTCATCCCATAAGCGAACACCAGCGAGCCGGCAAACAAATATTTGAGAAAATGTTTCATCATTGCGGATACAAAATTACTAAAAAATTTAAATACACAAAAAATTGTATATTTGCAACTGCATTTTTACAACAATAATTAAAAAAAACACACACAAATGAAAAAAACCAGTGTATTACTTCTCGCAACTATCTTTGCTATTACGCCGGCAATAGCGCAACAGGCGCAGGAAATCTTCCGTTACCACTCGACGCCGGTAGGCATAAGCGTACTTCCCGAACTGCAACAAAACGTGCAAACCGGTACCTTGATTGGCGCCACGCCCGAAATACTCAAAAAATATGCCCCTGACGGGATGATACCAAGTGCGGTAAACGCTTTCTTAATTTACAGGTATGGACAATTAACGTTGATTGACGCCGGTTTCGGGCAGAAACTCTTTGACCACCTGCAATCGCTCGGGTTCACAGCGGGCGAC
>JAIRLT010000092.1 GCA_031259225.1 Prevotellaceae bacterium | reverse complement strand
CCGGCGGTTTCCGGCGCTACTTCCGGTTAAGAACTAAGAGTTAAGAACTAAAAACTATGTCTTTTAATTAGTCACATTAAGAAATTAGTCACATTAGCACATTATAAAAATGAGCGTATTTATTATTAAACGTGACGGTAAGGAAGAGGTTTTCTCCGTTGAAAAAATCAGGAATGCCATTGCGAAAGCGTTCCTGTCGGTGGGCAGTTTTGCTACGCAAGACGTAGTTACCAACATCCTGAGCCGGATAAGCATTACCAACGGCAGCACGGTGGAAGATATCCAGAACCAGGTGGAAATTGCCCTGATGTCTGAGCGCTACTATGCCGTGGCAAAGTCCTACATGCTCTACCGGCAAAAGCATTTGGAAGACCGCGAGGTGCGCGACAAGCTTAAATTCCTGATGGACTATTGCGACGCCTCCAACGCCGCTTCGGGCAGTAAGTATGACGCCAATGCCAACGTGGAAAACAAAAACATGGCGACGCTTATCGGCGAGCTCCCCAAATCCAATTTCATTCGCCTCAACCGCCGGATGCTTACCGACCGCCTGAAAGAAATGTATGGCAAGGAAGTTGCCGACCGGTATATTGCGCTGTTGAACAGTCATTATATTTACAAAAACGACGAAACAAGCCTTGCCAACTACTGCGCCAGCATCACGATGTATCCGTGGCTGATTGGCGGGACTGCTTCCATCGGCGGCAATTCCAAAGCGCCCACCAACCTGAAATCGTTTTGCGGCGGGTTTGTGAACATGGTTTTTATGGTGTCCAGCATGCTGAGCGGCGCCTGCGCCACACCGGAGTTCCTGATGTACATGAACTACTTCATCGGCTTGGAATATGGGCAGGACTATTTCCTTCGCGCCGGACAGGTGGTGGATTTGTCGAAAAAACAACGCACGCTCGACAAAATTATCACCGACTACTTCGAGCAAATCGTTTACTCCATTAACCAGCCGACCGGCGCGCGGAACTTTCAAGCCGTCTTTTGGAATATATCCTACTATGACCGGTACTATTTTGAAAGCCTGTTCGGCGAGTTCCGGTTTCCCGACGGCAGCCGTCCCGATTGGGATTCGCTCAACTGGTTGCAGAAGCGTTTTATGAAATGGTTTAACAGGGAACGCACACGCGCCGTGCTTACTTTCCCGGTAGAAACAATGGCTTTGCTCACCGGGAACGGCGATGCAAAAGACCGGGAATATGGCGATTTCACGGCGGAAATGTATGCCGAAGGACATTCGTTCTTTACCTACATGAGCGACAATGCCGACTCGCTGAGCAGCTGCTGCCGCCTGCGCAACGAAATACAGGATAACGGGTTCAGCTATACGCTGGGGGCGGGCGGCGTGTCCACCGGCTCGAAAAGCGTGCTTACCATCAACCTGAACCGTTGTATCCAGCAGGCAGCGCGGGAAGGCGTGCACTACCTGTTTTTCCTCGAAGACATCGTTACCCTGGTGCATAAAGTGCAATTAGCCTACAACGAAAACCTGAAATACATGTGCGAAAGGGGCATGTTACCGCTCTTCACAGCGGGTTATATCAACATGAACCGCCAATACCTCACTATCGGTGTAAACGGCCTGGTAGAAGCCGCCGAATTTCTGGGCATCGGGATTGCCGACAACCCGCAGTACGCCGCCTTTGTACAGCAGGTGCTGGGGCTTGTCGAAACCTGCAACAAACGTTACCGTACGAAAGACATTCTGTTCAACTGCGAAATGATTCCCGCAGAAAACGTGGGCGTGAAACATGCCCGGTGGGACAGGCGCGACGGCTATCAGGTAAACCGCGATTGCTACAATAGCTATTTCTACCTTGTGGAGGACAACTCGCTGAACATTGTGGACAAGTTCCGCCTGCATGGCCGCAACTACATCGAACACCTGACCGGCGGTTCGGCTTTGCACCTTAATTTGGAAGAGCATTTGAGCAAGGAGCAGTATCGGCAATTATTGCGCGTCGCTACGCAGGAAGGCTGTAATTATTTCACATTTAATATTCCGAACACGGTTTGCAACGACTGTGGACACATTAACAAGCGCCGCCTGCAAGCATGTCCGGCGTGCCAAAGTCAAAACCTCGATTACCTGACCCGTATCATCGGCTACATGAAGCGCATCAGCAATTTTTCACAACCAAGGCAGGAGGAGGCTGCGCGACGGCATTATGCTTCGGTACATCAGCTTTGATATCGTTTTTCAGGAAATCCCCGGCGAGGTGACGCTGGCAGTCAATATTACGGGCTGTCCCAACCGTTGTGCGGGTTGCCACAGCCCGCATTTGCAGGAAGACACAGGCGAAGCGCTGGATGAAAACGTCCTCTCCGTCTGGCTCGAAAAGTACGGCAGCGCCATCACTTGCCTCTGCTTCATGGGCGGCGACGCCGACCCGCACGAGGTGGCGCGGCTCACGGCGTTCATCAGGAAGAAAAGCAGCTATCTCAAAACCGCCTGGTATTCGGGGAAAGCAGGGCTGCCTGCGGATTTTTCCCTGCGGAATTTCGATTATATCAAGCTCGGCGCATACGTGGAGCATTTGGGCGGATTAAGCACGCCCACCACCAACCAGCGTTTTTATCGCATCGAAAAAGGAAAAATGACAGATAAGACAGATGGGTTTTGGGGAATTAGCCCCTTATAAACAAATTTCGCCCCTGAAAGCGAGACTTCGCTCCTTTCAAAGCGTCTCCAGCCCTTTTTTTTGGATAGCATGGTTTTATTCTGTTTGTTTGTACCCGCAAGACATTTCATCAGGGCTACCGTATGACATTTATTGAACGCTTCCGGGAATTGAAAGCATTGTTCTCCTACGAGAGAACCGTGAAGTTGGATGACACTTCGTTAGAAATACGCCCGTTCCAATTTCATCAGGTGTTTATTAACCAGGAAATTAAACAGCTCCAGCATGCGATTTCCCCGCCTGCATTCTGCCCCGTCCCGGACGACAATATCGAAGAAAACAACGTGTTTACGTATACGGTTTTCGTACATAAAGGCGTTGTCCGTACCGGCAAAGCTATTTTGTTACTGCATGGCTTGAACGAGCGCAGTTGGGAAAAGTACCTCCCCTGGGCAGAAGAGTTGGCGGTTAAAACGGGAAGGGCGGTTATCCTCTTTCCCATCGCTTTTCACATGAACCGTACGCCCGGAAGCTGGCATAACCCGCGCATGCTCTTGCCCTACGTGAACCGCAGAAAAGAAAAGTTTACCTCTTTGCACAACGCTACGTTTGCCAATGTAGCGCTTAGCAGCCGCCTGTCCGAACATCCTGTCCGTTTTTATATTTCCGGCAAGGAGTCCATTTTCAACCTCTGGCAACTCATCGGCGAAATAAAAAACGGGCAACATCCCTTATTCAAAGAAGGCGCATCCGTCAACATATTTGCCTATTCCATCGGCGCTTTGTTGGCGCAGGTATTGCTGTTGTCAAATCCCGGGCAACTGGCTTCCGGCAGCCGTTTATTCATGTTTTGCGGCGGCACGCTGTTCAGCCGGATGGACGGGAGTTCGCGCGACATCATGGACGGGGAATCTTCCCTCACGCTGAAAAATTATCTTCTAAATGATTTCCTCCATGAGGGACGCCGTATTTTGGGAAGAAAAGAAGACTTTTTGGAAAAAGCGTTCAAATCCATGTTGTCGCTTGACAAATATCGTCCTTACAGGGAAAACTTCTTTCGGGAAAACCAACACCGTATTGCGGCAATCACGTTGAAAAAAGACACGGTCATTCCTACAACAGGCGTAGCGGAGGCTTTCGGCAAAGAATGCGCCGGCAAAATATTGGAGGAACTGGACTTCCCCTACGAATACTCCCATCAGGTGCCGTTCCCTGTGCACAATCGCGTAGCGCCGGAAACGGTTCAACAGTGCTTTTCAGCGGTATTCAACCGGGCTGCCGCTTTTCTGAGCTGAACCGTCATTTCAACCGGAGTGCGCGAAGAATGAATGCAAGGTGGAATACGGAGCACGAGTGCAATGATTAATGGTTAATGATTAATGGTTAATGGGCTGGCGCGTCAGCGCTAATCGCTAACCACTAACCACTAACCATTGATCTTTGCCCACGTGTCTTTCAGCGTTACGGTGCGGTTGAATACCGGGCATTCCGGCGTAGCGTCTGCATCGACGGTGAAATAGCCGATCCGCTCGAACTGCACGTGCGCCAAGCACGGCAAGGTTTTCAATGCCGGTTCGATAAATGCCGTTACCGTGCGCAACGAACCGGGATTGATGAAATCTTTATAATCCTTGTCTTCGGGGATACTGTCCATGCGGGCTTCGGTGAACAGGCGGTCGAACAAACGCACTTCGGCGCGGCAGGCGTGCGCCGCAGCAACCCAGTGTATCGTGCCTTTTACCTGCCGGGCGTTGCCGCTGCCGCTGCGCGTTTCGGGGTCGTAGGTGCAACGCAGTTCCGTGATGTTGCCGTCAGCGTCTTTCACTACCTCTTCGCATTTGATAATATAGGCATACCGCAGGCGCACTTCGTTGCCCGGCGAAAGGCGGAAATATTTCTTCGGCGGGTTTTCCATAAAGTCGTCGCGCTCGATATAGATTTCGCGGCTGAACGGCACGCGGCGTTTCCCGGCGGTTTCGTCTTCGGGATTATTCACGGCTTCCACCTCTTCGGTTTGTCCTTCGGGATAGTTGGTGATAACCACTTTCAGGGGGTCGAGCGTTGCCATGTAGCGGCGGGCGCGTTTATTCAGGTCTTCGCGCACGCACCACTCGAGCAGCGAAAGGTCAATCACATTATCGCGTTTGGCGACACCCACTTTTTCGGCAAACAGGCGGATGCTTTCGGGCGTGTAACCGCGGCGGCGCATCCCGCAAATCGTCGGCATGCGCGGGTCGTCCCAGCCGCTGACATAATTCTTTTTTACCAGTTCCAACAAGAGGCGTTTGCTCATCACCGTGTAGGTCAAATTGAGGCGCGCAAACTCATATTGATGCGACGGGAATATTTCTAATTTCTCAATGAACCAATCGTACAGCGGGCGGTGCACGTCGAACTCCAGCGTACAAATGGAATGGGTGATATTTTCTATCGAATCGCTTTCGCCGTGCGCGTAGTCGTACATCGGATAAATGCACCACTTGTCGCCGGTGCGGTGGTGACCGGTGTGAATAATGCGGTACATCAACGGGTCGCGCATCAGCATATTCGGGTGCGCCATATCAATTTTAGCACGCAAAACCTTTGCCCCGTCGGGAAATTCGCCGTTGCGCATACGCTCGAACAAATCCAGATTTTCTTCCGCGCTGCGGTTGCGGTAAGGGCTGTTAATGCCCGGCTGCGTAACCGTTCCGCGCGTCCGCCGGATTTCTTCCTGCGTCTGGTCGTCCACATACGCCAAGCCTTTTTTGATAAGCTCGCACGCCCACGCATACAACTGCTCGAAATAATCGGACGCATAAAATTCGTTTGCCCATTCAAAACCGAGCCACCGCACATCTTCCTTGATAGCGTCCACGTATTCGGTTTCTTCCTTTGCCGGATTGGTATCGTCGAAGCGCAGGTTGGTTTTGCCGCCATATTTTTTTGCCAGCCCGAAGTTCAGGCAAATACTTTTGGCATGCCCCACATGCAGGTAGCCGTTGGGCTCCGGCGGAAAGCGCGTGAGGATACTTTTATACTTCCCCGCCGCCAATCCGGCTTCTATAATTTCTTCCAGAAAATTTAATGCCCGTACGGTTTCCCCGTTTCTAAAAGGTATGTTCTCCATTGTTTGTTATTTAAACCGGGTACAAAAGTAAGAAAAATTTACGGATTTACAGGCGTACACATTTTTTTCGTATTTTTGCGGGCAAAATCAATCTAAAAAAAAATCACATGAACAAAGAAACCATTCAAAATGCTTTTGCTGCCCGCTATGGCGCGCAGGATGCACAGATTTACACTTCGCCCGGACGCATCAACCTCATTGGCGAACACACCGACTACAACGGCGGCTTTGTCTTCCCCGGCGCTATTGACAAGGGAATTATGGCTGCTATCAAACCCAACGGCACAACGAAAGTGCGGGCTTTTGCTATTGACCTCAACGAACAAGCCGAATTCGGACTGCGCGAAGAAGACCTGCCTGCGCAGGCTTGGGCAAGGTATATTTTCGGCATTTGCCGCGAAATGATAAAACGCGGCGTAGCTATCGGCGGCTTCGACACGGCATTTGCCGGCGATGTGCCGCTCGGCGCGGGCATGTCGTCGTCGGCGGCGCTGGAGAGTACGTATGCTTTTGCGCTCAACGAACTTTTCGACGGAAAGGTTGATAAATTTGAACTGGCAAAAGCCGGGCAAGCGACCGAACATAATTACTGCGGCGTGAAATGCGGTATCATGGATCAATTCGCATCCCTCTTCGGCAAGGCGGGCAACCTGATGCGACTGGATTGCCGTTCGCTGGAATACCGGTATTTCCCGTTTAACCCGCAAGGCTACCGGTTAGTGTTGCTCGATACTTTGGTCAAACATGAATTGGCTTCGTCGGCATACAACAAACGGCGGCAATCGTGCGAAACAGCAGTAGCGGCAATACAGGGAAGGCATCCGCAAGTGCAATTTTTGCGCGACGCTACGCCGGAAATGCTTCGCGAAGTAAAACAGGAAATAACCGACGAAGATTACAAACGCGCCCAATACGTCATCGAAGAAATTGCGCGGGTACTGGCGGTGTGCGAGGCGCTGGAGCAGGGCGACTATGAAACGGTGGGTGCAAAAATGTACGAAACGCATTACGGCATGAGCCAACTGTACGAAGTAAGCTGCGAAGAACTCGATTTCCTGAACACGGTGGCGCGCGAATGCGGCGTTACCGGTTCCCGCGTGA
>JAIRLT010000038.1 GCA_031259225.1 Prevotellaceae bacterium | reverse complement strand
GTATCGGGTTGGTTGTTTTCCAACGTGTAGTATGCCATCGAAGGTTGCCGGGTTACAATAACCGTTTCGGGCGTTTCGGTAAAATGCGCTTCATTGCCGAAGATAATCAGCGATTGCGTGGTGTCGTGCATTTGTACATGCCCGTACAGGTCGCCTTTACGGGCTAACCGGTCATAAAAGATGCTGTCTGCCCACACTTCCTGTTTGTCCGATTGCAGGTAAGCGTTTTCCGAAAAATGAAAGTAATCGCGGGGCTTGTCATACCAGCCGTAATGGCACGACAGGAAGCCGTCCTTATGCCAAATAGAAGTGGCGCCGGTAAATGTGGCAATGTCTGTTTCCGTGTTGTAATTACCCGACCGGCTAAGGATGTCGTAGCTTTCATTTCGTATGGAAACCGAGTCGCTGAACGCAAACAGTTTTTCATTCGAATAATAGTACCCCTGCACGCTTTCCAGTAAATTGCCTTTATTGTCGATAGTCCCGCCATTGAAGAAATGCCCAATATTTTGCTTGGTGTCAAAATCCAGGTGTTGCGTCCGCAGGGTGGCAGTGTTGTCGGTGAGGCGCACCAGGCTGCCGCGCACTTTTGCCATACTGGCGGCGCCGTCGTAGTGTAACTGGTCGCCATACAACGTGGTGCCGTCTTTAACGATGACCACGCGGCTGTATGCTTCAAATTCCGAAGACGAAAAAAAATAGGCACTGTCGCAGGACATCATCGCACCGTTGTGCATAAGTTGTACATGACCGATAAACCGATTAATAGTCCTCCCGTTGTAGGACATGCTGAGGATGGAATCGACGTGGATCATTTCTACCGTTTTCCGGTGGTCTTCCGGTTGTGCGGATAGCGCACCTGAAAAGCAGCCGAAAATAAACAGCCCGCAACCGGTAACCCACCTTATGCAACGGCGTATTGTGGGAGCGTTCGTCCGGTTAGCCGTTTTTGTTTTGTCCGGTTTGTTAGGGTGATTTATTTTCTCCATCCTTCCCGTTCAAAT
The DNA here is from genome assembly GCA_031259225.1 of Prevotellaceae bacterium. Classification (GTDB taxonomy): domain Bacteria; phylum Bacteroidota; class Bacteroidia; order Bacteroidales; family UBA932; genus JAIRKX01. The sequence goes on along the minus strand of JAIRLT010000038.1, from coordinate 6,629 downwards.
TTGCAATGATCGAACATCGGGTCAATGCGGATGAACGCCGCCGCCTGTTTTTGTTGTATCCATTTTTCAAATGTCGCCTGCTGTCGACGCTGTTTGGCTAATTGCTGGATGATGGAATAATCGTCTTTCAGATTTGCTGCATGGGAAGGTATCAGTCGTTCCAGTCGGATAATCTTGTATTGCGTATTTCCCATCCTGTCCTGCGATTCGTAAGGAATGGAGATGTCGCCTTCTTTCATATTCCGCAACACGCCAAAGTCTGCCGGATTGAGCTGGTCTTTCTCAAAGTGGGACGACAGGTTTTCTTCGTTCACCATTAACCCGCCGCTGGTATTGGTTTTGGAATCTTCCGAAAGCCTTAATGCCGCCCGTTCAAAACTCAGTGACCCCGTTCGTATAACGGCAGCGATACTGTCTAATTTTTGAAAAGCAGCCGTGCGGTCGTCAGCCGTATATTGGGGTTTAAGCAATATGTGTCGGCAATTGAACATGTCGTTGCTTTGTTTTTCGATGAGTTGGATAATATGGAAACCAAATTCTGTTTCCACAATGGGGGATACTTGTCCGGGTTTGAGTACCAGCGCGGCATCGGCAAACGCAGGAGCTAATTCTTGTTTGTAGCGTAACCCCAATTCACCGCCCCGTAAGGCGGTGGCTGGGTCTTCCGAATAAAGGATAGCCAACGTACTGAATTTTTCGCCGTTTACAATACGTTCGCGCAGTTCGAGCAGGCGTTTCCGTACGTCAAATTTCGCTTCACTTGCCGGCGGATTAACGATGATTTGCCGCAGTACGTATTGCGTCGGGATAACAGGCAAACTGTCTTTCGGTATTTGTTTGTAGGTTTTTTCTACTTCGGTAGGCGTTATCGGAGCGTCTTTTACCAAAGAGGCGTGCATGTTCTGCGTAAGGATTTGTTCGCGGACAATTTCACGCAAATCTTTTTTCAGTTGAAACATCGATTTGTGGAATAATTCCTCCACCGCTTTTTCGCTGCCGGCACGCATAACCATTGAACGCACTTGCCGGTCGATTTGCGCATCCACATCTTCGTCGGTTACTTTCAGGCTATCGAGGCGTGCCTGCGCCAACAATAATTTTTGCAGCAACAAATTTTCAAGTACTTCGCAATGGATGTTTTTATCGGATGTTACGCCTTGCAATCGCCTCATGCTTACTTCCGATTCGATGTCATACAGCAAAATCATTTCGCGCCCCACTACGGCAACGACTTTATCAATTAGTCCGTCTTGAGCGGGTACATTTTGCAACAGAGCGGATAATAAAAAAACCAGGGAAAAAAATTTACACATAAGAATTAATTATTGATGTATAGTTTCAGCTTGTTGCGGTTAAGCGCATCGTTGTAGATAGAGTTTTCAAGATTTTTCAGCAGTTCCTGTTTCCGTTTATTCCGTATAATATTGCTGATATTTTCCTGTTCATAGCTAACAGGCGCCTGTTCGCCCACAGCGGCTGTCCGGTAGAGGTGAACAAAATAAGTATAGCCGCCGGCATTTGCCTGTATATAGCCGTTCTTCCATTCGTTTTCGATTTGCCCGGCGGTGAGCGGCAATTCGTTTGCCAACATTCCGGCATCAACCCATTGCTCATTGAAATTAGTATATTTTTCGGCAACAGTAGAACAAATATGCTCCAGAAGTTCGCGGTCTTCCGGTATGGATGAACGGTAAATTTTTGCTATCTGCTTTATTTGCGGAATATCTTCCGAAACTTTTATGAAAATAACTTGCGCAACCGGTTTATCCAGTATAAAATTGTGGGCGGACGCATTGTAAAACGCTTTCACTTCCTGTTCGCTGACAATGGTGTCCAGCCGTTGTTCCATGTACATTTTTTCGTAACGGTAAATTAACAACGACATCCGGTAATCTTCCAGTTCCATGGAAACATTTTTCTGTTCTTTGTTCAGGTATTGTTCTGCCATTTGGGCGACCAATTGTTTCCGCGCCCAGTTGGATACGTATGTTTGCAGCATTTGCAAACTGTCTTCGGCAGGCAATCCACTGGGGAAAATCATACCTACACCTGATTTAAACAATACTTTCCCGTTTACTTCGGCTAATTTTTCATCCGTTGCATAGTTGGTGAAATAATGGCAACCGGTAAGCAGCAAGCAGCAAACGGTAAACAGCAAGTGCCCAATTGCACCCGCCATACGGTAGGAAATCCTTTGTTTCCGTGGAATACCGGTATTCTTTGTGATATACATTTGCGTTTTGTTGTTACGTATGAAAACAGTTTATTGGGTTATCTGCTGTAGTTTGGCGCTTCGCGGGTGATTGTTACGTCGTGGGGATGGCTTTCAATAACGCCGGCAGCCGTAACGCGGATAAATTCCGCCTGCTTCAATGCTGCAATGTCCTTTGCGCCGCAATAGCCCATGCCGGCGCGCAGTCCGCCGATAAGCTGGTAAAATACTTCCGGCAGCGTCCCCTTATACGGCACTTGCGCCACGATGCCTTCCGGCACTAATTTTTTCACGTCGTCTTCCATATCTTGAAAATAGCGGTCTTTCGAGCCGTGCTGCATAGCGTCAAGCGAACCCATGCCGCGGTACGATTTGAATTTACGCCCATTCAGAATAATGGTATCGCCCGGCGATTCTTCTACGCCGGCGAACAAAGAACCCGCCATAATAGTATCTGCGCCGGCGGCGAGGGCTTTCACGATGTCGCCGGAATAGCGGATGCCGCCGTCGGCAATCAGTGGCACGCCACTGCCTGCCAGCGCCTGCGCCACGTCGTAAATAGCCGACAGTTGTGGAACGCCAACGCCCGCCACCACGCGGGTGGTACAAATAGACCCCGGACCGATACCGACTTTCACGGCGTCGGCGCCGGCGGCTACCAACGCTTTGGCGGCTTCGCCGGTAGCGATATTCCCAACAATCACCTGCAATTCGGGAAATTTCTTCTTCACTTCTTTCAGCATACGGATAACATGTACGGAATGCCCATGCGCCGTGTCAATCACCACTGCATCTACATCCACGCCGGCAAGCGCCGCGACTTGCGCAAGGGTATGGGCGCTTACGCCTACGCCGGCAGCCACGCGCAAACGCCCTTTCTGGTCTTTGCTGGCAGTGGGGTTGTCCTTGATTTTGGCAATATCCTTGAAAGTAAGCAATCCGATAAGTTTCCCGTTATTATCCACCACCGGTAATTTTTCTATTTTGTATTTCCGCAACAGTTCGGTTGCTTCCTGTAGATCGCTTCCATGCGTTGTTACCACAAGGTTTTTGGAGGTCATCACTTCGCTGATAGGCGTTTTCATGTTTTCCAAAAACCGTAAATCGCGGTTGGTTACAATACCGGTAAGGAGGTTATTTTCGTCCACCACCGGAATACCGCCGATGCGGTGTTCCGTCATCAATGCCAGCACATCGCCGACGGTGGCGTCTTTGTGGATAGTTATCGGGTCGTATATCATGCCGTTTTCGGCGCGTTTCACTTTCCGCACCTGTTCTACCTGCTGTTCGATGCTCATATTTTTATGAATAACGCCAATGCCTCCTTCACGGGCAATGGCAATAGCGAGCGAGGCTTCGGTGACGGTATCCATTGCCGCCGACACGATGGGCGCATCCAGTGAAATGCCGCGTGTGAATACCGTATTTACCTTTACTTCGCGCGGCAATACCGCCGATTGCGCAGGTACCAGCAACACATCGTCGAAAGTCAGTCCTTCTGTGGGAATACGTTCAAATAAAGAAGCCATGTGGTTTTATACATAAAAAATAATTGCCAAAGGTACAAATTTTTTAAGACTTTGAAAATGCCTGTACTTCGTGGGGAAAGTGTGTGAAAGCGGTAAAAGTAGATGAAAGAGGAAAAGTAGGGGAGGGTAGGGGAAAAGATAAATGGGAGAAAAGCAGGTACAAGTAGCGATTTTACCCGTTTTCACCGGATAAAAAGCGGCAGGCAAATGCCGGTAGCCTTTCCGCCTACTTTTGTTCCAGCGCGCCGTAGGTTTCAAAATCGCCGGCAAAGGTTTCTTCTTTGCGGACGCCAATGTCTGTAGTGTAGGAAACGCCATTGACGGTAAAGGTTTGTTGCCGCCGGAGTGTGTCGAACAATCCGTTTTCACGGTTACAGGGAATTGAAAAATACGGTTCTACCGGTTCGGCAACATAGCGCTTGGATGCAATAATACACAAGGCTTCCAGAAGAATGCCAAAATGCAGCCGGCGCACGAACGATCGCTCAGGATCGTTGTAATAACCGCCCGACTCAATAAGTACCGTTGCGCTGTTTTGTGCTTGCGACCATTCGCCGAAAGCGCGCGGCTCGTAGCTATCGCTCCATTTAGCCACGCCGCCCGGAATAACAGGCTGCAACTGCCTGTTGAGCGCCACAATCAGTTGCATGGCGCGGCGGCGGCTATCCGTAATGCTTTCCTGCGGGTCGGGCGGCGGCGCAAGAAAAGCGATAGTAGCGGGAATGCGCGATACGCCTGCCGAGTAATAACTTTCCTGGTCGTGCAGGTTGAACGAAAAGCAAGGCTGAAACGACCGGATTTGGTCATGCAAAATCCTGCCTTCAGGCGTAGTCAGCCGTAACGCATCACGGTTAATATCGATGCCCCATGCGTTTTCGCGCCGGAAATGCTCTGCGCCGTCGGGATTTAACATGGGAATAAACAACAGGTCGAGTTGCGACAGTATAAAACGGCGCACTTCACCGTATTCGTCCGGTGCGGCAAGAAAGTTAAATACATCGAAAAGCGCGCGGGTGGCGGTGCTTTCATCACCGTGCATTTGCGACCAGAACAACGCCCGCGTAGCGCCTGTCCCGGCACGGATGCCGTAAATAGCACGACCTTCCACCGATTGCCCCACCGGCGCCACAGTGAACGGCGCCGGTAATTTTTTTACTGACAGCGCCACCTGTTCATGCCTTGTGCGGCGCGTATCCATGCCCGCCGTACGGTAGCGTTCATATATTTCCAAAAAAACTTTCATCCGGTAATTTTTGTACAAATATAAGAAAAAAACCGGGGGACGGTAGTAAGCAATGGCAGCGCCTGAACACTTTCCGGCTATTTCCCGACGTGTGCCGCGGGTATGTTTTCAGAAATGACAGGGATTTTAATGTGTGTGGAAATTTGTATATTTGCACGTGAATTTTAAAACTTATACTAAATTAATGAAAATACACTAAAAAAGGATAGCATATGGATAAACGACATATTATGCAATATAAAACATCGTTTGATGAGATTGCACATTTTATCAATAGCGATGAGGGTAATGAGCAAGTAGAAATATGGTTTGCCCGCGAACTTCAGGGCTTGCTGGGATATACCCGGTGGGAAAACTTCCTAGTAGCTATTCAACGGGCTGTTTATTCGTGTAAATCGCAGAATATTAATGTAGATGACCATTTTCGTGAGGTCACGAAAATGGTCACCTTAGGTAGTGGCAGTAAGCGCGAAATAAACGATTATATGCTTACCCGGTATGCCTGTTATTTAATAGCGCAGAATGGCGACCCGAAGAAGGAAGAAATTGCGTTTGCCCAAAGTTACTTTGCTATTCAAACACGTAAAGTGGAATTGATAGAGGAACGCATCAAATTACTGTCGCGTTTAGAGACAAGAGAAAAACTAAGAACAGCCGAAAAACAACTTTCGAAAAACATCTATGAGCGGGGCGTGGATGAAAAAGGTTTTGGGCGTATCCGTTCCAAAGGTGATACCGCCTTATTTGGCGGGCATACAACAGAAGACATGAAAAATAGGTTAGGGATAAAATCCAGCCGTCCGTTAGCCGATTTTTTACCGACGCTCACGATTGCTGCGAAAAATTTGGCAACTGAAATGACCAATCATAACGTGGAAGAGAAAGATTTAATAGGTGAAAATCCAATCACTACCGAACACGTGCAAAATAATCAAACCGTTCGTGAAATGCTTGGTAAGCGCGGCATAAAACCTGAAGAGCTTCCCGCTGCCGAAGATATAAAGAAATTAGAACGACGTATATCCAGTGATGAGAAAATGATAGAAAAAAAAGTGAAGAAATTGCCACCAAAATAAGAATAAGATATAAGTATTATCCAAACGAGACGCTATTTTTACGAAATCTTAACCATGTTTCCCGGCGTGTGCAGCAGGTGTGTTTTCAGAAATGACAGGAATTTTAATGTGTATGGAAATTTGTATATTTGCATGTGAATTTTTAAAACTTATACTAAATTAATGAAAATACACTTAATAAATGCCCCATGGAAAGACGCTTTTTGCCGCACACAACGATGGCCGGTAGTGAATAGAACAGAAGCGTTGCGTTACCCCGATTGGCTGGCTTATGATACGGCTATTTTAGAGCAGGAAGGTTATGATGTGAAGTTTGTGGACTACATTGCCAATAAACGTGGGCATGAAGGACTCTATGAAGACACCAAAGCCTGCCAACCCGATTTAATGGTGATGGAACTTACCACGCCATCTTATTTTAATGACTTTGAGGTGGCGCGCCGTTGCAAGGAATTGGGCGCTAAAAAAGTGATTTTTGTGGGACCGCATTGTACGGTTTTCCCCGAGCAAACGTTGCGCGACAGCAAGGGCGCTGTGGACTTTGTAGCCATTGGCGAACACGATTATAC
>JAIRLT010000253.1 GCA_031259225.1 Prevotellaceae bacterium | reverse complement strand
CATTCCGACCGGAGCACGCGAAGAATGAGCGTGCGGAGTGGAGGGATCTGCTGCATTATGCACCTGCTGCTTTGCATCACCCTGCGTTTGGGAACAGGTTCCTCCACTGCGCGGCTCGTCCCTCGCCGCTCCGGTCGGAATGACGGCGTTGTGGGGCAGTGGGCAGTAGGCAGTAGGCAGTGCCGGCGTCAGCCCCTTTCACCCTTTACCTTGTACCCTTTACCCCAAAGCTGGGTGCAAAAAAGAACTGCCGGTACGGAAACGTACCGGCGGTTTTTCTTTAAATCTTTAAATTTTGAAATCTTTAAATTGTTCCTGCGTCAGCCAATTAGTCACATTAGCACATTAATCACATTAGCACATTAGCCTGCGTCCGCCATTTTCAACTTTCAACTTTCCACTTTCAACTGCCCCTAAGGGGCGGCGTGCCGTGCGCTGCATGAAAGGAGGGTTAATTTATTTTTTAGTACTTTTGCAAAAAATAAACCGACCTTTTTTCATGCAAAACCATTCTATCAAAAAAGTGCTGCTGCTGGGTTCCGGCGCACTGAAAATCGGCGAAGCGGGCGAGTTTGACTATTCCGGTTCGCAAGCGCTGAAAGCCCTGCGGGAGGAGGGCGTCGAAACGATCCTCATCAATCCGAACATTGCCACGGTGCAGACTTCGGAAGGCGTTGCCGACAAGATTTATTTTTTGCCCGTAACGCCTTTTTTTGTGGAAAAAATTATCCGCAAAGAGCGTCCCGACGGCATCCTGCTTGCCTTTGGCGGGCAAACCGCATTAAACTGCGGCGTGCAGTTATACCGGTCGGGGGTGTTGGAAAAATACCATGTACAGGTGCTTGGTACGCCGGTGCAGGCTATTATCGATACGGAAGACCGTGAACTGTTCGTGAAAAAATTAGGTGAAATAAACGTGAAAACCATCCGGAGCATGGCGGTAGGCAACTTGAAGGATGCGCAGGAAGCCGCGGAAACATTGGGTTACCCGGTGATTATCCGCGCGGCGTATGCCCTTGGCGGTTTAGGCAGCGGTTTTTGCGACCATGAAGAAGAATTGAAAAAACTCGCCGAAAAAGCGTTTTCATATTCGCCGCAAATCCTTGTAGAGAAATCGCTGAAAGGGTGGAAAGAAATTGAATACGAAGTGGTGCGCGACCGCTATGACAATTGCATTACGGTCTGCAACATGGAAAACCTCGACCCGCTGGGTATCCATACCGGCGAGAGTATTGTGGTGGCGCCCTCGCAAACGCTTAACAACAGCGAGTACCAGAAATTGCGCGAACTGTCTATCCGCATCATCCGCCATATCGGGATTGTGGGCGAATGCAATGTGCAGTATGCCTTAGACCCCCATTCGGAAGACTACGCGGTGATAGAAGTGAATGCGCGGTTGAGCCGTTCGTCGGCGCTGGCGTCAAAGGCTACCGGCTATCCGCTGGCATTTGTGGCGGCGAAGCTGGCGCTGGGGTACGGGCTGTTCGACTTGAAAAATACGGTTACCAAATCGACGACGGCGCTGTTCGAGCCGGCGCTGGATTATATCGTATGTAAAATCCCGCGCTGGGATTTGTCGAAATTCCATGGCGTGTCGCGCGAAATAGGCAGCAGCATGAAAAGCGTGGGCGAGGTGATGGCGATTGGGCGTTCGTTTGAAGAGGCTATACAAAAGGGATTGCGCATGATTGGGCAGGGGGCGCACGGTTTTGTCGCCAATAAGGAAATACAGGTGGACGACATCGACAAATCGTTGCGCGAACCTACCGACAACCGGATTTTTGTTATTTCAAAGGCTTTTCAAAAGGGATATACCATTGACCAAATCCATGCGCTGACGAAAATCGACAAGTGGTTTTTATATAAACTGAAACAAATTATCGCCACTGCCGCTGAACTGGAAAAAGTCCCGGCATTGCATTCGCTGTCCGAAAGCCTACTGCGGCGGGCGAAGCAACAGGGTTTTTCCGATTTCCAGATTGCGCGGCTGGCGCTGAAAGATACGGATGACACGGATACCGCCGCAGGCGCCGTCCGTGCGCTGCGCAAGGAAAAAAACATCGTGCCGGTCGTAAAGCAAATAGACACGCTGGCGGCAGAGTACCCGGCGCAAACCAATTATTTATACCTCACCTATAACGGCACGGCTAATGACGTAACCTACCCGAGCGGTAAACCTTCGGTGATTGTATTGGGCTCCGGCGCTTACCGCATCGGCAGTTCGGTCGAGTTCGACTGGTGCAGCGTGAATGCCCTGCAAACCATCCGCAGGGAAGGACGGTGCGGCGTAATGATTAACTACAACCCCGAAACCGTCAGCACCGACTACGACATGTGCGACCGCCTCTACTTCGACGAACTGACTTACGAACGCGTAATGGACATCATCGAACTGGAGAGTGGAAGCCCCCTAATCCCCAAAGGGGAAACTGCCCCTGCCCCCTGCCCCCTGCTAACTGCTAACTGCCCACTGCCCACTGCCAACTGCCAACTGGAAGGCGTGGTAGTTTCCGTAGGGGGGCAGATACCGAATAATTTGGCGTTGCGTTTGGCGGCAGCCGGCGTCCCGGTGCTGGGAACGCCCGCAAAAAGCATTGACAATGCCGAAGACCGCCACAAATTCTCTTCAATGCTCGACCGGCTGGGCGTTGATCAGCCCCGCTGGAAAGAATTAAGCAGCATGGAAGAAATAGAAAAGTTTGTGGAAGAGGTAGGGTTCCCGGTGCTGGTACGTCCTTCCTATGTGTTGTCGGGTGCGGCAATGAACGTATGCTCGAACAAAACGGAATTGGAACAGTTTTTGAAACTGGCTGCCAATGTATCCACAAAACATCCGGTAGTGGTCAGCGCTTTCATCGAAAACGCAAAGGAGATAGAACTGGACGCTGTGGCGGACAGGGGCGAGGTGATTGCCTACGCTATCTCCGAACATATCGAATTTGCGGGCGTGCATTCGGGCGACGCCACCATCCAGTTCCCGCCGCAAAAACTGTATGTGGAAACAGCCCGCCGCATCAAAAAGATTGCACGGCAGATTGCACAGGAACTCCAAATCTCCGGACCGTTTAATATCCAGTTCCTCGCCAAAGAGAACGACATTAAAGTAATTGAATGCAACCTGCGGGCGTCACGGAGTTTCCCGTTTGTATCAAAAGTATTAAAAATAAATTTTATCGACATCGCCACCAAAATCATGCTGGGGTTGCCGGTGGAAAAGCCGCGCAAAAACGCTTTCGACCTCGATTATGTCGGCATCAAGGCGTCGCAGTTTTCGTTCACCCGCCTGCAAAAAGCCGACCCCGTGCTGGGCGTTGATATGGCGTCCACCGGCGAAGTAGGCTGCATCGGCGATGACAGCCCCGAAGCGGTGCTCATGGCGATGCTTTCGGTGGGCTATAAAATCCCCCGGTCAGCCATCCTGCTCTCCACCGGCGACGCACGGCAAAAGGCGTCAATGCTGGAAAGCGTGCGGCTGCTGCACCACAAAGGCTATACCCTGTATGCCACCACCGGCACACAAAAATATTTGGAAGAAAACGGCGTCCCTGCCCTGCTGGCGCACTGGCCTGACGAAGAAGGACAGCCACAGGCAATAGAACTGCTGCGCAATAAAACCATTGAATTTGTGGTGAACATCCCTAAAAACCTTTCGCCGCGCGAACTGACCAAAGGCTATCAGGTACGCCGCGCCGCCATTGATTTCAATATCCCGCTCATCACCAATGCCCGCCTCGCTGCGGCATTCATCAATGCCTTCTGCGAAATCAACGAAGACGATATATCCATTAAACGGTGGGACGAGTATTAACAGTATCGTATTGCGTAACTCGTACTTCGTATTGCGTAACTCATAACTCATAATTCATAACTCATAATTCCTCTGGATTGCTTCGCTGCGCTCGCAATGACGTGGCGCTGCCGGCGCCAGCCAATTCCTAATTCTTAATTTCCAATTCCTAATTCCTATAAAATTATCCACATGGGAAATCCTTGCGGCAGTAAGGGAAGGAAAGGAAAATGAAAAGGGAATGTTAATATCTATACTTGAATATTCCTTAACAACTTTGTATTTTTGAATAAATTTTTCTGTAATATTTATATTGTTCCTTTGTACACGTAAACTTATTAAAAAAACATTCTATGAAATCAAAAATTTTTGTACGTTTTGCAAGCGCCTTAGTGGGCTTGCTTTTTGTGGGCGCATCGTATGCGCAGGTAACAACTTCCAATATCAGTGGCGTGATCACAGATACTAATGGGGCGCCTATTGTAGGGACGACTATTATTGCTGTCCATGTTCCTACGGGTACTAAATATTCCACTATATCGGATGGAAAAGGGAACTACCAGTTGCAAAATATGCGTATTGGCGGTCCCTATACGGTTGATTTGTCTTTTATTGGCTTCACATCAAGGTCTTTTAATGACATCACTCTGGCATTGGGCGAAGATTATAAATTGAGTGCTACTTTAACAGAAGATGCAAAGCTATTGGATGAAGTGGTAGTAATTGGTAACCCTAATCCGGTGATTTCAGCCAGCCGGACAGGTGCACAGGAAATTATTACACGCGATAAAATGGACAAACTGCCGACTTTTAATCGTTCATTGAACGATTTTACAAAATTGACGCCCATGAGTAGCGGTAATAATTTTGGCGGCATTTCTTACCGTTTTAATAATGTAACGGTGGACGGCGCATCGTTTAATAATTCTTTCGGGTTAAGTTCCGCATTAGGCGCCTCCGGCGTGGAACCTATTTCGCTGGAAGCATTGGAACAAATACAGGTGATGATTGCTCCTTACGACGTGCGCAACGGTGGTTTCACCGGCGCTGGCATCAATTCCGTAACCAAATCGGGTTCCAATGAATTTCATACGTCGGCGTATATGTACACTAAAAGCCCTTCGTTGAAAGGATACCGCGTGAAAGACGAGATTTTATCGGTTACAGAATTTTCAAATCACCAGTACGGACTGAGCCTGTCGGGGGCATTGATAAAAAATAAACTGTTCTTTTACCTTAACGCCGAAATGGATCGTCAAGAAAACCCTGTTACCTATACTACAGAAAACTCCGCAGTAGAAGCGTCGGTATTACAGGATTTGTCCGATTTTTTAGGAACCGAACTGGCGTATGATCCCGGTATTTTTGACGTGAAAAAGACGGATACGCAAGCCAACCGGATAACCGCCCGCTTGGATTGGAATATCAATGCTAAAAACGCGCTTAGTGTGAAGTATTATCATTTAAAGTCATTCAATACCAATAACCCGTCCAGTTCGGGCGCCCCGACCCCCGGGCGGGGTCCCAGCCAATACGCTATCCCGTATTCTTCTACATTCTATCGCACGAATAATAATTTTAACATCTTTATTGCAGATTTGAATACTATTATTAATGATAAAATGAGTAATTATTTCAAGGTGGGGTATTCAAGAATTCGTGATTTCCGGGATGTGGACGGCGGATTTTTCCCCCAAGTAGATATCCTAAACGGAAACAACCAATCTTATACTACATTCGGGACGGAAGCCAATTCCTATAATAATTTATTGGATTCGGACATTTGGCAAATACAGGACAACTTTATCCTCCACTTGGGAGAACACCAAATTACGATAGGTACCCAAAGCGATTACCGCGCTTTTGTAAATGGATATGCGCAAAACTATCCCGGGGCTTGGGTTTTTAACTCGGTGGATGATTTTAAATTTAATGTATTAGCAACAAAAGATTACCTGAGAACCCATAATGGAAATATAAGCGGTTTTGATATCACAAATTATAACGCGACCCAATATGGTTTTACATCGGGCGTAACAGGTATTGCAAACTCGGCGACTACCGGGTATTCCTACTATAACCAGAAGTATGCAATAGGGGACGAATTTCCTTTTGCAAAAATAAATGTATTGCAACTTGGATTTTATATACAAGATAAATGGAAAATAAACGACAAGCTTAACGTTACGGGCGGGTTGCGTGTAGATATCCCTGTGTTCCTTACCGACCTTCCGGAAAATCCGACGGTGGCGGCTGAAACATACCGCGACGGGATAAAAATTGATGTTTCCAAATACCCGGGCGCACGACCGGTACTCTCTCCCCGTTTGGGCTTCAACTACCAACCGTTTGAAGACGGGTCGTTGCAGGTGCGCGGGGGTACGGGATTGTTCTCGGGAACGCCTCCTTACGTATGGATAAGCAATCAGGCAGGCAACAATGGCATATTATTCGGGGATGTGAATATTAGCGGCAGCGCGAAACAAACCCTTGGATTTACGGGCAGCTTCGATACTTACAAGCCGGCAGCAGGCGCTGCTACACGCGCCGATATTTCTATTACCGACCCGGAGTTTAATTATCCGAATTTATGGAAAACCAATCTGGCTGCCGATTACAAATTCGGTGACGGATGGATTGCCACCATCGAATTATTATATTCAAAAGATTTAAATGCGATTTACCATGATAATATAGGATTGGTTACCACAGACTATTTTGTGAACGACGGCGGCGCGGGAAATAAGCGCCCGCTTTTTACCGGGCAATATTATAGCGATCTGCCCGGTAACCAAAAAGGCGCTAACCATGTGGTGATGTTGCGTAATACAAACCAGGGATATGCTATCTTCGGTTCGGCACAATTACAAAAATCATTTTACGAGGGACTGCTGAAAGGCTTGTATTTAAACGTATCCTACACGATGGGCAGGTCTAAGGGTGTTACGGACGGGACGTCTTCCGTTGCACTTTCGGCGTGGAAATACCGCCCTGCACTTAATCCGAATGCACCCGAAATGGGTTACAGCGCCGGATCGTTAGACGGACGGTTTTTAGCTTCTGCTTTTTATACGGCTAACTGGAGCAAACATGCCGCCACAAACTTTGGTTTAATTTACCAGGTTTACCGCCCGTTCCGTTATTCGTATACATATAACGGGGACGTAAATGCAGACAAGCATACATACAATGATTTGATATACATTCCGCGGGATTTTAATGAAGTGAAAGACCATTTGGTTGCCGGCGATTTTGCCAGCCAAGATGAGGCTTGGAAAGCTTTGGACGCCTTTATTGCCCAAGATCCCTACTTAAGCAAACATCGCGGGGAATATGCCGAACGTAATGGCGCGGTAGCTCCTTTTGCACATCAGGTAGATTTGAGTATTTATCATGACTTTAAAATATTCCAAGGCAACGGGCGTGCGCACGCATTACGTTTCAGTTTTGATATTGCCAACTTCTTAAACTTGTTAAACAAAGATTGGGGCGTCCAGCAAACTACGGTTTTAGGTAACCAACAATACCAATTTTTAACGATGACTCAAGCGCCTGGAGCCACAAATAATTATACATTAAAATATAGTATGCGTAAGGATTTGACGGAAACATTTCAGGATTATATAGGGGATGCTTCCCGCTGGCAAATGGTATTTGGGATAAAATATATGTTTTAATTAAAAATACTTGCCATAAGGTTTTTTCCCGCCCCGGAAATCCGGGGCGGGTTTTTTTTATCCGGAACCAACCGGCAAGTACTATCCGGAAAAAAGGAACCCTCTGCTGCCATTTACACGCGTTTTTGTTAAATTTACACGTGTCTTTGTTCCATTCGCACGTGTTTTTATGATAAAAGCACGTGTTTTTGTTCTATTCGCACGTGCTTTTACGATAAAAGCACGTGTTTTTATTCCATTCGCACGTGCTTTTACGATAAAAGCACGTGTTTTTGTTCCATTCGCACGTGCTTTTATATCAAAAGCACGTGTTTTTATTCCATTCGCACGTGCTTTTATATC
>JAIRLT010000252.1 GCA_031259225.1 Prevotellaceae bacterium | reverse complement strand
ATAAGAGATATGACGGGATGTCCGGGCGTCTTTTGCATTTACTCCGGTAGCGATTTATACATTGACGCCACGCATCTTTGCCAGCAGCGCACAGCCGGCGCAAAGAATTGGGAAGCCTACATAAAAGATAGTAGGGATAATCAGATTTATCGAATTACGCAATTTTCAGACGGCAGTTGGTGGTTTGCCGATGATTTGGCTATAGAGGCAAACACTTTTGGTGTTTGCGACGGGGTACACTTCTATGTGGGAAGTTCCAGACCTGCCTGCCCGACAAATTGGAAGATACCAACATCTAATCAATTTTTGGATCGTTGGACTAATTATTGTGCCAGTACTGCGAATGTTGCTGACACTTATGGAGCACCACTTGAACCTACTTGTTATTATGGTCCTGAATGTGCTGGCGGTGCAAGTCAGTGTAGACATTGCAGTATTAGACGAGATTTTATTGTTTCAGACCATGTGCAAACGTTGCATCATGGGTACACAGGCGGTTGTAGTTGGAACTGCGCCGAAGCCGATCTAGACAATAGGATTGGCGGTCGTGTTCGTTGTATGCGTTAGAAAAAAAGATGTAATTGTATTTTTTCAAAACGATCAAACGAATAGCGTTTAGCTGCTGCATTCCTTGCCCCCATAGGATTTCAGCCCACAACCATGAAAAAATAAAATGTTCTCGAAATATTAAAACAGGGGAAAATAAACAAGCCCCTGTTCTATGTCCGGTAGGGATTATTACACAATACCGGACTGTTCAGGCGCCGAAAATCTACCCGGCTAAAATTTGCCCATTATCCCGGTATTTACCGGGATTTGTTTTTTCGTTGCGTAGTAACGGCGGGTTTGTTGTTATATAGATAAAGCAAACTTTGGCGTAAAGGGAACGTTACCAAAAATGAAAAAATACATTAATAAAATAATCGCATTGTACGTCGAATCCGGCGTGGAAGCGCCCTTGCGGGACAATTTCCATCAATGGTTGGCGGACGAACGGTTTCCGGTGGAAAAAGAAGACGCCCTGCTGCATTTGTGGAACAGTACCGGCAGCGTGCCTGCCGGTGATACATGGGCGTCGCTGGAGTCGCTGAAACTGAAACTGCAATTTGCGAAAGAGAAAAAGACGGTACGCTTTACGGCATGGAAATATGCGGCGGCTATTGCTTTTATCATAGCGCTTTCGGGGACGTATGTTTTTACGCACCGCGCCCCGCAGGAAGTAACCTTTACCGAATATTTCACGGATTACGGGACTTCCGGCGCCATTACCTTGCCCGACGGGAGCGTCGTGCAGGCTAACGCGGGTACGCTTTTTGTTTATCCCGATAATTTCGGACAGGAAACACGCACGCTGTATTTGTCGGGCGAGGCGAATTTCAAAGTCGCAAAAAATACGGCAGCGCCTTTTATCGTCCGGTCGAAGCACATGGCGGTTGCCGCACTGGGAACCGAATTTAACGTTACCGGTTATCCGGACGACTACGAAGTGAAAGCGACCCTGGTCAGCGGGAGCATCTGCGTAACGGTGGCGGATAATCAAACCGACTTTATCCTCCATGCCGGCGAACAGTTTGCATACAATACGCAGCAGAAGAATTATTCCGTCCGTCGGGTCAATCTCCGCGATGAGACCGCCTGGCAACGCGGCGAACTGGTTTTCCGTGGAGCGACGCTTGGGGAAGTCCTTGCGGCGTTGGAGCGTAAATTTGCTGTTTCATTCCAGTATAATACCGCTGTATTAGGCAACGATAAATTTAATTTCCATTTTCAAGAAGAAACCACTATGGAGGAAATTATGGAAATAATAGCCACAGTTGCCGGCGCGTTTGACTATACTGTCACCCCGCATAAGGGCGTGCAGAACTTGTAACACTTAATTTTTAATTTAAAAAAATTTACTATGAAAACATAACCCGTACCAACCCCCGCAGCCAAACAAGGCAAATTACCCGGAAAGGGTAACAATAAATAATTAAGTATAAAATTTAACCCATTAATTTTTATGAACCATCTCAGAAAAGCAAACGTAACGTTGCTTTCCATTTTATGTGTGTATTTTTTACCGGTGGCATCCTACGCCCAGTCGGACGTGCGGATCACCATCAACCAGGACAGGCTTACATTGAAAGAAGCCTTGCAGCACGTGGAAGAACAGTCGAAGATGTCGATTGCTTACAACGCATCGCGCATTGACGGCGCGAAAGAAATAGCCCTCAATATTACCGACCGGTCTTTGGACGAAACGCTCGGCAGCATACTTGCCGGCACAGGATTTACTTACCGGATGAAGGATAATTATATCCTGATTATCCCGGAACAACAAGCAGAACCGCACAAACACCTCTCCGGCACTATCACGGATAAAAGCGGGCAGCCGCTCACCGGCGCGAGCGTCATCCTGAAAGGCACTGCTAAAAGCGTGGTGGCGGATATGGACGGTCATTTCAATTTAACCGGTATCGAACAGGGGCAGACGCTGGTGTTTTCCTACCTTGGCTATAATACGGTAGAAATTACGGTAGGCAGCCAAACGGTATATAATATAGTACTGGAAGAAGAGGCGTCCACCCTCGACGAAGTGGTGGTGACGGCGCTCGGTATCCGTCGCTCGGAAAAGGCGCTTAGCTACAATGTGCAAAAAGTTCCTTCGACGATAGTAACGTTGGTCAATGATGCCAGCTTTATCAAGAATTTGGCAGGCAAAGTGGCGGGCGTGCAAATCAACAGCAGCGCCTCCGGTATCGGCGGCTCGTCGCGCGTGGTGATGCGCGGCACGAAGTCGCTCTTCGGCGAAAATAATGCTTTGTATGCTTTGGACGGTATTCCACTGCCCTACTTGCAAACTTCGCAATCCGGCGACATCTACGAAATGCCCGATGGCGGCGACAGCGACGGTATCGCCGACCTCAACCCCGACGACATCGAAGATATTTCGGTACTGACCGGCGCGGCAGCGGCGGCGCTTTACGGCAGCGGCGGATCGAATGGCGTTATTATCATTACCACCAAAAAAGGCGTGCAGGGAAAGCCGAGGGTAACTTATTCGAACAGCACCCAATTCCTCAGTCCTTTTGTGATGCCGAAGTTTCAAAACCGCTATGGTTCGGCTATTGGCGACTTTTATAGTTGGGGACAGAAACTGTACTATCCCTCCACGTATGAACCGAAAGACTTTTTCCAGACGGGTTACAACGAAACCAACAGTATCAGCGTTTCCGCCGGAACGGAACGCCACAAAATATATGTCTCCGGCGCTTATGTAACCGCCGAAGGGATTATCCCGAATAATGAATACAACCGTTTCAACATTACGGCGAACACTTCTTCGGAGTTAATCGAGGACAAGCTGACGCTGGATTTGAGTTTGCGTTACATCAACCAGTACGACAAAAACAGGGTGGTACAGGGACAGTATCATAATCCCTTAATTCCTGTTTACCTTTTCCCGCGCGGCGATGACATGGAAAAATACCGGGTGTTCGAGCGTTACAATGCCGAGCGCCACTTCAAAACCCAATACTGGTCCTACGGCGCTATGGAGTTTGGCATGCAAAATCCTTATTGGATTATCAACCGCGAAGCGTTTGAGAACAATAAAAATCGTTTTATTGCCGGTGCAAACCTCCAGTACCGGGTTACCGGCTGGTTCAGTATTGCCGGGCGCGTCCGGCTGGATAATAACGAGCGGCGGTACACGCGCAAACTGTCGGCTTCTACTTCCCAACTGTATGCTTCCGATTACGGGAATTATTTACTTCTTAATACATCCAACCGGAATTTATTCGGCGATGTGCTGGCAAGTATCAATAAGCAATTCGACAACTGGAGCCTGCAAGCCAATGCCGGCGCGTCCATCAACGATGCGCACACTTACCTGACCGGCTATGAAGGGCACCTGGCAAGGGTACCGAATTTGTTTCATGTAAGCAATGTATTGAAAAATCACGCAGAGTCGCAACAGCACGAAGACGACCTCCATATCCAGACACAGTCGGTGTATGCCACAGCGGAAGCCGGCTACAGGAGTATGCTCTTCCTGAACCTTACCGGTCGCGCCGATTTTCCGTCGCAGTTAGCCGGCGCCGCCCAAAGCGGGTATTTCTATCCTTCTGTGGGTTTGTCGGGGGTGATTAGCGAAATGGCGGATTTGAGGAATACCGGAATATCTTTCCTCAAGGTACGCGCTTCGTACAGTGAAGTGGGCAATGCGCCGCAACCCTATATTACCAAAGTAGGCTACGGCGTGAAAGACGGGATGTTTGTCAATCAAACCTACCTGCCGGCTACCGGCTTGACGCCTGAAAAGACCAAATCGTTTGAAGCGGGCGTAAATATCCGGTTGTTCGACTCGCGGCTGCAGGCTGATGTGACCTACTACTATTCCAATACCTACAACCAGTTGTTTTCACTGAAACCGGCTGCGAGTACGGGATACGACACCTTTTATATCAATGGCGGCAAGGTGAACAACTGGGGTCTGGAAGCCATGATTTCCTATGACGACACGTTCGGCAAGGTGCAATGGACGTCCACGCTCACCTACGCGATGAACAAGAATGAAATTAAAGAACTCGTGCCGCCGGGAACTAAAGACCCTTCGACCGGTACGCTGGTAACGCAGGATGTGTTTGTGCCGAGTGAAAACGGCTCTTACCGCATGGTGCTGCAAAAAGGCGGTACGATGGGCGATGTTTACGTATCGACGCTGAAGAAAGACGAGGCGGGCTATACGAAAGTAGATGCCAACATGGGTACTGTTTCGTCCGATGCGCAGCATTGGGTGAAAGCCGGCTCGGTGTTGCCCAAGTTCAACCTCGGCTGGAATAATACAATAAGCTACCGGAATTTTTCCTTGAGTTGCCTTATTACTGCACGTGTGGGCGGCATTGGGTTATCCGTAACGCAGGCTATCATGGATCGTTTCGGCGTTTCGGAGGAGTCGGCTGCGGCGCGCGACAATGGCGGCGTGCCCATTAACGGCGGCACGGTGGATGCGGAAAAATATTACAAAGTTACCGGCGGCGGAACTACCGGCGTACTGTCGGAATACGTTTACAGCGCTACGAACGTACGCATAAAAGAAGTATCATTGAGCTACACCTTTCCCGGCAAATTATTTAATGATAAAATAGGAGGGCTCACTGTGGCATTGACCGCCAACAATCTTTTTATGATTTACTGTAAAGCGCCCTTCGACCCTGAAATCACTCCGTCGACCGCTACTTATTACCAAGGCTTGGATTACTTCATGCAACCCAGTTTGCGGAGCGTAGGTTTTAATGTGAAATTCCAATTCTGAGTTAAGAACTAAGAGTTAAGAACTAAGAGTTAGGCTGGCGCGCCACTTCGTCATTGCGAGGGCGAAGCCCGAAGCAATCCAGAAACTAATGAACAATGGTTAATGGTTAATAAGGCTGACGCGCCAACTAATCACTAACAATTAACAATTAATAATTAAATCATCAAATTATGAAAATAAATATACTGTTAATAACGATAGCCGGTGCATGGATGCTATTATCCTGCACGGGTAATTATGATGCTTATAATACCGACAAAAGCAAGGTCGGGGCAGAAGCATTGCAATACGACAACCTGGGTATCGGCGGGTTCTTGCAGAAAATGCAAGCCGACGTACTGCCCACCAGCGGCGAAGGCGCCAATGAATTCCAGCGTGCCCAGAACTTGGTTGGCGATATTTATTCCGGCTATATGGCGGGAATTGAAGCATGGAACGCCTGCAACAATGGCACCACCTATAATTTATATTTTTCCGACTGGACGGAAACAGCGTTTCAGGTCGCTTTCCGGAAAGTGATGCCGCAATGGTACGGCATTAAACAGAACGCAGAGACCTCCGACCCGGAAGCTTTTGCTGTAGCGCAAATCATTAAAGTGATGGCGATGCACCGCATTACCGACATTTACGGACCGTTGCCCTACCTCCGTTTCGGGCAAACCGGCTCGCTGACCACGCCCTACGACAGCCAGGAAGACATCTATAAGTCGTTCTTTGCCGACCTCAATGCAGCGATAAAAGTGCTGGAGGAGTTGATTGCCGTCAATCCGCAGGCAAAATTGTTGAGCAAATTCGACCTCGTCTATGGCGGCGACATGTCGAAATGGTTGCGCCTCGCCAATTCGCTTAAATTGCGCCTTGCCATGCGGATAGTCTATGTAGAACCGGCGTTGGCGAAACAGTATGCCGAAGAAGCGGTAGCCGGCGGAATGCTGCTGGCGCTGAACAGTCATAATGCAGGTATCAAAACAACGACCGAAGTGAGCATCTACAACCCGCTGTACATAACCACGCATTCGTACCACAGCAACCGGATGAACGCAAGTATCGGGATGTTCCAAACCGGCTACAAAGACCCCCGGCAGGGGAAATACTTCACACAGGCGGACATTCCCGGCGGCGGTTTCCACGGTGTGCGGCACGGTATCAGGAATGCTTCCCAAGCAGTCCTCAAGCCGATGTCGGCGCCCAATGTGGTATTAACGACCAGCGAAACCTCGCCGGTTGTATGGATGACTGCCGCCGAAGTGTATTTCCTCCGGGCGGAGGGCGCTATGCGCGGCTGGAATATGGGCGGCACTGCCGAAAGTTTATACAACCAGGGTATCGCGACTTCCTTTGAACAGTGGGGGGTGGCTTCGGCTACC
>JAIRLT010000169.1 GCA_031259225.1 Prevotellaceae bacterium | reverse complement strand
ATTCGGCACACCGTAGAACGGGAAGTAAATCCGGTTACTTTAGGCATGGTTGAAAAAGTACGGCACCTGATAACTATAGAAGAAATAAAGTAAAAAATTATTGCGAGTCGGTTGCACAGCCGGCGCCAGCTAAAAAAGGAACTATGAAATTACAAAATTTGACGCCTGCTACAGGATCGATACATAAGAAAAAACGCATTGGCCGTGGCGAAGGTTCCGGTCGCGGAGGCACGTCTACACGCGGACACAAAGGCGCACAGTCGCGTTCGGGGTACAAGCGCAAGAAAGGATTTGAAGGCGGGCAAATGCCTATGCAACGTCGCTTGCCGAAATTCGGATTTAATAATATCAATCGCATAGAATATAAAGCTATCAATATTTCGACACTGCAAGCCATCGTTGATAAGACGCGGGTTACCGACATTACTGTAGAAACGTTGATAGACGCCGGTTTGGCGTCG
Organism: Prevotellaceae bacterium; assembly: GCA_031259225.1. Classification (GTDB taxonomy): domain Bacteria; phylum Bacteroidota; class Bacteroidia; order Bacteroidales; family UBA932; genus JAIRKX01. Next base: position 2,744 of record JAIRLT010000169.1, on the reverse strand, counting down.
AAAAACAGCCGCATAAAAATTCTTGGCAATGGTACATTAACCGCTAAACTGAACGTTACTGCGCATGCCTTCTCGAAATCGGCTATTGCCGCTATAGAAGAGCAACAAGGAACAGCCACTAAATTATAACCGGGGCAATGAAAAAATTTATTACCACCATACAAAACATCTTTAAAATCGAAGACCTGCGCAAACGTATTGTCTATACATTATTGTTGCTGTTAGTTTACCGGTTAGGCAGTTTTGTCGTACTTCCGGGTATTGACCCCATGCAATTGAATAATTTGCAAAGCCAAGCATCCAGCGGGCTGTTGGGGTTGCTTAATATCTTCTCGGGGGGCGCGTTTGGTAACGCTTCCGTATTTGCATTAGGTATCATGCCCTATATATCGGCGTCTATCGTAATACAGCTCTTTGGCATGATGATCCCATACTTCCAGCGCCTGCAACGCGAAGGAGAAAGCGGTCGCCGGAAAATGAACCAATTGACCCGCTACCTGACCATTGCTATTCTGGCGTTCCAAGGTCCTGCCTATATGGCTAACCTGCACGCACAATTACCACAGCAGGCTTTTTTGGTAAGTGGATTTTCCTACAATATTTTTGCTACCGTCATACTTATCGCCGGCACCATGTTTGTCATGTGGCTTGGCGAACGCATTACCGACAGGGGTATCGGTAACGGTATCTCGTTAATCATTACCGTCGGTATTGTGGCGCGCCTGCCGTTTGCTTTCCTTGCCGAAGCAGGCTCGCGCCTTGACACTATCGGCGGTCCGCTGATGTTGATAGTAGAACTGGTGCTGTTGTTGCTGGTCTTTGCCGCCACCATTGCACTGGTGCAAGGCACGCGCAGGATCCCCGTACAGTATGCCAAACGCATTGTGGGAAACAAACAGTACGGCGGCGTCCGCCAGTATATCCCGTTAAAAATAAATGCTGCCGGCGTGATGCCCATTATCTTTGCGCAAGCGTTGATGTTTATCCCGTTGTTGTTTGCCGGTTTTGACGCAGGACAGGGGGTAGCCGCTACGTTGAGTAATCCACGCGGCTTTTGGTACAATTTTATTTACGGCATTTTAGTCATCGTATTTACATATTTTTACACCGCCGTAACGGTTAATCCGAATATGATGGCGGAAGAAATGAAGAAGAACAGCGGTTTTATTCCGGGCGTAAAACCGGGGCGAAAAACCGCCGAATATTTGGACAGCATTATGTCGCGCATCACCTTTCCCGGCTCGGTATTTTTGGCAATTGTCGCTATTTTGCCGGCGTTTGCCATGCTGTTCGGCATTAACGACCAGTTTGCGTATTTCTATGGCGGAACATCGTTGCTGATTATGGTGGGCGTGGTGCTGGATACATTGCAACAAATAGAAAGCCACCTGCTCAACCGCCACTACGACGGGTTGATGAAGACTGGACGGCTGAAAGGACGGAATGGGTAAGCAGTGGAAGTAAACAGTAAATAGAAAGTATATGCGGTTTGCGGGAAGAGAAATAGTAACAACGCCGGTGGACGGTGGTAAACAATAAACCATTAACCGGAAGGTTCTTTGACGAGATGATACACTTGCGTACCAACGATGAAATTGCACTATTGAAAGAAAATGCGCTGATAGTGTCGAAAACGTTGGCAGAAATAGGGAAACGGGTCGTTCCCGGGGTTTCTACGCTGGAACTGGATAAATTTGCAGAAACATTTATCCGCGACCATGGCGCTGTCCCGGCGTTTTTGAACTACAACGGATTTCCCAATACGCTTTGCCTCTCGGTAAATGACGTGGTCGTACACGGCATTCCGTCGGGTTACCGCTTGCAAGAAGGCGATATTTTATCGGTCGATTGCGGTACTTGTTACAAAGGCTATTTCGGCGATTCGGCTTATACCTTCGCCGTCGGGGAAGTGGACGAAGCGGCAAAGCAATTGATGCGCATAACCAAAGAAGCGTTATTCAAAGGAATTGCGCAAGCCATAGTAGGCAACCGGATAGGCGATATTGCCGCCGCCGTGCAGACGCACGTAGAACAATTCAACTACGGCATCTTGCGCGAAATGACCGGGCATGGAATAGGTCGACGGCTGCATGAAAAACCCGATGTGCCGAACTACGGCAAACGCGGTAACGGCAAACGGTTACGAGAAGGCATGGTCATCTGCATTGAGCCGATGATAAATGAAGGAACGCAGGAAGCGTTTCTGGAAGAGGACGAATGGACGTTGCGTACAAAGGACGGCAAGCGTTCCGCACACTACGAACTGACCGTAGCCGTGCGAAAAGAACAGCCGGAAATATTGTCCACATTTGAGTTTATAGAGAATACGCAGTAAATAGTAAGTAAAAAAGAAAATAAATTTATGCCAAAACAGTCGGCAATAGAATTAGACGGAACAATCATCGAAGCCTTGTCCAACGCCATGTTTCGCGTGGAATTAGACAACGGGCATGTGATTATTGCGCACATCTCGGGCAAAATGCGGATGCACTACATCCGTATCCTGCCGGGCGATAGGGTGCGCGTCGAAATGTCGCCGTATGATTTGAGCAAAGGCAGGATTTCGTTCAGATACAAATAAAATTAAACGATATGAAAGTAAAAGCATCCATAAAAAAACGCAGCGAAGATTGCAAAATCGTGAAGCGCAAAGGACGTTTGTATGTTATATGCAAAAAAACACCAAAATTCAAAATGCGCCAGGGCTAATTGAATTATTAAATTTTAAAATCATTAAATTTTGA
>JAIRLT010000155.1 GCA_031259225.1 Prevotellaceae bacterium | reverse complement strand
CAATACGGAAATTAGCGGCGCCACCGCCACTACTTACCTTCCGCCCAAGGCAGACGCTACCGTTGCCGGCACATTCAACTATACGCGCAAAGCCTACGACGGCGTTTGCAACACCGCAGGAAACGCCGCTTCCGGTACGTGGACAAATATAGTAGGAGGTCCTATACATACTTATACAGGGTGCTCAATTTACGTGGCTATGTATGATATAACCACCAAATATGATTGGAGTACAGCCGATGCAAACTGTAAAAGTTTGGGATCGGGATGGAGACTTCCTACTTGCGAAGAGTCCGTGAATTGTATGGGTCCAAATCGATGGGCATTAAATTTGATGGATGGATTACAAAACGCCGCTAGAAACTATTGGACAAGTGATGAGACCATCGCCGTTGATGGTGCCCCAGAATGCATCGGTCAACTCGCACATATCCCATTGGGCGTGAGCACGGAATATGTCAGTGAATGGGGAGGTGAATACACATCCTGGTGCAACCCTAACTGGGGTAACTGTGGTGTGGCAACATGGATACGTACTCGTTGTGTAAAGAATAAATAAAATATATTAAACCATAAATATTCCAATTTCTTCTCAAAACCAAAGAAGATGGCGGTAGCCATGCAAAAAACATATTAGGGTAAGCGCGTTACACCACAAGTTTAGCGCGCTTTTTTACATTTCATTTTTTTTCCTCCCTAAAAATAGTTACTTTTGCAGACTATTTTACCAATAAAATAATAATTTGTAAGTAAAAAATTGTAAATACTAAAAAATATGTCAGAAAAATTGAATGCTAAAATTCCCAAAGGGTCATTGGCGGAAAAATGGACAAACCATAAATCGCATATCCGCGTGGTCAGCCCCGCCAATAAACGGAAGTTGGATATTATAGTGGTAGGCACCGGCTTGGGCGGCGCGTCGGCTGCCGCATCGCTCGGGGAACTGGGATACAATGTAAAAGTTTTTTGCATCAGCGACTCGCCGCGTCGTGCGCATTCCATTGCTGCGCAAGGCGGGATAAATGCTGCAAAAAATTACCAGAACGATAATGACTCGGTGTACCGCCTGTTCTACGATACAATTAAAGGCGGCGACTACCGCAGTCGCGAAGGCAACGTTTACCGGCTGGCGGAGGTTAGTAATTCCATCATCGACCAGTGCGTGGCGCAGGGCGTGCCGTTTGCGCGCGACTATGGCGGGTTGCTGGATAACCGTTCGTTCGGCGGCGCACAGGTGAGCCGTACTTTTTATGCCCGCGGGCAAACCGGACAACAGTTGTTGCTCGGCGCGTATGCCGCATTGAACCGCGCTATTTCCAAAAAGCAGGTAACGTCGTTCCCGCGCCACGAAATGCTCGACCTCGTGCTGATTAACGGCGAGGCAAAAGGCATCATTGCCCGCAATCTGGTAACTGGCGAAATCGAGCGGCACAGCGCACATGCCGTAGTGCTGGCGAGCGGCGGCTATGGAAATGTGTTTTTCCTTTCGACCAATGCGATGAACAGTAACGGTTCGGCAGCGTTCCAAAGCTACCGGAAAGGCGCTTTCTTTGCCAATCCGTGCTTTGCACAAATCCACCCGACCTGTATTCCGGTGCATGGCGAGCAGCAGTCGAAACTGACGCTGATGTCGGAATCGCTCCGCAACGACGGTCGTATCTGGGTGCCGAAGAAATTGGAAGACGTGGAAAAATTACGGAAAAAACAGTTGAAAGCCTCACAAATTCCGGAAGACGACCGCGACTATTACTTAGAACGCCGTTACCCGGCATTTGGTAACCTGGTGCCGCGCGACGTGGCGTCGCGGGCGGCGAAAGAACGCTGCGACGCCGGCTTCGGCGTGAATGAAACCGGACTGGCAGTATTCCTTGACTTCTCGACCGCTATTCAACGGTTAGGCAAAAATGTGATAGAACAACGCTATGGCAACCTTTTCCAGATGTACGAAAAAATCACGGACGTGAACCCGTACGAAGAACCGATGATGATTTACCCTGCTATCCACTATACCATGGGCGGTCTGTGGGTAGACTATAACCTGATGACAACCATTCCCGGACTGTTCGCCGTAGGGGAAGCCAATTTCAGCGATCACGGCGGCAACCGGCTCGGCGCATCGGCATTGATGCAGGGATTAGCCGACGGTTATTTTATCCTGCCTTATACTATCGGCGATTACCTTGCCGGGAAAATTCAGGAGAAAAAAGCGGATACCGGTAATCCGGCATTTGGAGAAGCTGAAAAAGCCGTGCGCGAAAAGATGAATAAACTTCTTGCGGTGAAAGGCACGCAGACGGTGGATTATTATCATAAGCAACTCGGCAAAATCATGTGGGACAACGTAGGCATGGCGCGTAACGAAGCCGGCTTGAAAAGCGCCATAGAGCAAATCCGCGCCCTGCGCAATGCGTTTTGGGAAGATGTGTACGTACCCGGCGAACCGGGTGATTTTAACCAGGAGTTGGAAAAAGCCCTGCGCGTAGCTGATTTTTTCGAGATGGGCGAACTGATGGCTACCGATGCACTGAACCGTCGGGAATCATGCGGCGGGCACTTCCGCGAAGAAATGCAAACCGACGACGGCGAAACCAAACGCGACGACCAGCAATATATGTACGTAGCCGCATGGCAGTATCAGGGCGCCGGTGCCGCACCGGCGCTGCACAAAGAAACGTTGAACTACGAATTTGTAAAACCTTCCACGAGGAATTATAAAGATTAGACTTGGAAAACATGGACGATTAGAACATAGACTTTCAGAATACAGACTTCGCATAATTTTAAGAAGATGAAAGAGCAGGAAATTATAACTTATCGTGCCGGTGACGGACAATTTGTCGATGTGTTTTTAGACGTCGAAAACGATACTGTATGGTTGACACAAGCGCAAATGTCGAATTTATTTGCCAAAAATAAACGTACTATTTCAGAACATATAATAAATATTTTTAAAGAAGGGGAACTCTTAGAAAATTCAGTTGTCCGGAAATTCCGGACAACTGCCGCCGATGGAAAGCAATACGATATGACTTATTACAATCTTGATATGATTATATCCATCGGGTATCGCGTGAAATCTCCTCAAGGGATAGAATTCCGGAAATGGGCTAGTAAAATATTAAAAGAATATCTATTGAAAGGCTATGCCATTCACCGTCCGGTAAGCAAACAAGAACTGGATGAAGTGCGGGAAAAATTAGAACAGCAAATAGAAAACCTTGATATTATTACCGACATGCAATTTCAGGAAATCTATGAAGCGTTGATTAATTTAGTATGCAAAGGGCAAGAGAATATTACTCGCCGTCCCATTGGATTTAAAACAAATAAAAAATAAAATTACCAATCATAATTATGGACTTTACATTAAAGGTATGGCGGCAAGCCAATGCCAAAGCAAAAGGTAAATTTGAAACGTATGAAATCAGCCGCATTTCGCCGGATACATCGTTCCTTGAAATGATGGACATCCTCAACGACCAGCTTATCCGGCAGGGAAAAGATCCGGTGGCGGTGGAAAAAGGCTGCAAGGGCGATGTTCCTGTGGCGTTCGACCACGATTGCCGCGAAGGTATCTGCGGGATGTGTTCGCTGTACATCAACGGTCGCGCACACGGTCCCGATGACGACGTTACAACCTGCCAGTTGCACATGCGCAAATTCAAGGACGGCGATACGATTACCGTTGAACCGTGGCGGAGTAAGGGTTTTCCCGTTATCAAGGATTTGGTGGTCAATCGCGGTGCATTCGATAAAATCTTGCAGGCAGGCGGTTTTATTTCCGTCAATACCGGCGGCGTACCCGACGCCAATGCCATTCCTATTCCCAAAGAAAAATCGGACGAGAGTATGGATGCGGCGGCATGCGTGGGTTGCGGCGCATGCGTAGCGACCTGTAAAAACGGTTCTGCCATGTTATTCGTTTCGGCGCGCGTAAGTTCGTTAGCCCTCTTGCCGCAAGGGAAAGCAGAGGCTGCGCGCCGCGCCAAGGCTATGGTCGCAAAGATGGATGAACTCGGTTTCGGCTCTTGTACCAACACGCAAGCCTGTGAAATGGAATGCCCGAAAAATATTTCAATCGCACACATCGCCCGCATGAACCGTGAGTTTTTGCTGGCAAAAATAAAAGATTAGTGTTACATAGATTATTTTTTCATGAAAGAGTTACTTGTTTTCCTGACATTGTCTTGTATTACTGTGGCGGCTTCCGCCCAAGTACCGGATAGCACAAAAAGAACTTTAACGAAGACGGATACTATTGCAAAACCTGATACGATACAGCCTGTGGCGGCGAAAGCGGACAGTATACAAAAAGATACCACAACTCTTATAACCAAACCGGCGAAAGATACTTTAACTGTTTCCACCCCGCAAAGCACGCCGCAAGCAGACAGTTTGCAAGTCGTAAAATCCGATACGGTGCAACCCAAATGGAAAGCTTCCAGTATTGTCCGGTTAAACTTTGCACAAACGGGATTTGTTAATTGGTCGGCAGGGGGTGAAAATTCCGTAGCCACCAACGCATTTTTTACCTCATCGGCAAATTATAAAAACAAAAGCTGGGCATGGGATACGAAGTTCGATACCGAGTTTGGGTTGGTGTATATAAGCCGGAAAAATTCAGACCATGGCAAATGGGAAAAAAGCGCCGATAAAATTCACCTTTCCACTAAATTTGGTTATACGCACAATGATAAATTGTATTATTCTTTCCTTGGCGAATTCAAAACGCAATATGCCAAAAGCCATTTTAATGATAAATACATATCCACTTTTATGGCGCCGGGTTACTTGAACCTCGGGCTGGGTATCGATTACAAAGAACCGGAAAAATTTTCACTGTTAGGAATGCCCATAAAAGATTTTACGGTATTCTATTCTCCGTTCATCGCCCGTTTTTCTTTTGTGCTTGACGAAAAACTGTCAACGGCGGGTTCATTTGGCGTAATTCCGGGCGAGCACATAAAAAAACAAATCGGGATGGGCGCGAAAATGGCTTTCAAAATAAACCCGGTAGAAAATGTATTTGTATCCACTACGCTAAATTTATTTACGCCTTACATAGATAAATTTTTCAATTTCGTGGTGGACTGGGACACGGTGGTGAACATGAAAATAAACAAATACCTCTCGGCGACATTGAACATGTCGCTTAAATACGACGAAAAAATACACGACAAAGACGATAACAATAATCCCAAAGGTCCGCGCGTACAGTTGAAAGAAATGTTAGGCGTGGGCGTAGTCTATGCATTCAAATAGGCGGCAGCAGGGAAGCACAATGTATGTGAGGTGGCTGACGCCGCCGCCCTTGCGAGCAAAGCAATCCGGTTTAGTTGAAAATTGAAAGTTGAAAATAGGTGGTGCAAAAAAATCGCAAAAAATTATAAAATAAAATTTGTAAATAAAAAATATTGTTTTATATTTGCGGCGTTAATATGTTTCTTTGACATTTTGGATTTGATATACTAAAAATATATCGCTTTAACTTTTATTCTACTGGTAACTTGAAATCACGAAATTTTCTAACGTGTATGAATAATAAGTCAGAGCAACCTTGCCAAGAGTGGTTAAGAGTTGTTATACTTATTTACACGTTGGGTTTTCGTGAACCTCAAGTTACCAATAAAGATAGCACCCATTGCCACTCTTGGTTTTTTAGTGGAAGAAGGAAAAAATCACGGTAAAAGTTGAAGAAATAAATTGTAGAACGGAATTTCTGCAATTATTGGCAGCAGATAAAAACTTGCAGCAGGGGGTTGTTTTATAAAGTCGTTTGTGTTTGTGGGTACGTACATAAAGCAATCTCCAAAGGCTGCAAAAAGTAATAACAATAAAAAATTAAATGCTATGAAAAAAATTCTTCTTTTCTTGTGCTTGTTGCTATTGGCGGCAAGTTGCGCTACACAAAAACGAACAGTTTCCCGTGTGGAAAGCGTTCCGGTATATTACACCGGCGATGATGCACCGGCGGCGTCTTCCGGCGTGGTCGTGTATTCCAATGAATAATATTGCCGTCGGCTTTAGCCGACGGAAGATGGTGATCTCTATTTTCAGGGCTTTAGCCCATACATAGGGGGGCTAAAGCCCAAAAGAGA